>NZ_JAXKBY010000017.1:0-3583 GCF_036552745.1 Faecalicoccus sp. | reverse complement strand
GTTAAATTATAGTTCATATTCATTTTATTATCTAGTCAAAATTGTAAAAATTTTTCAGAAAAAATTTTCAAATAAAAAAAGAATTCCTGTCATGGAATTCTTAGAGTATTTCCTGTAAACATTTTTTTATCTTACGTACCGCATAATCATGTCGTTGTGGTGAAATTTTTAATTGACGACAAATATCAATTCTTCGATACCCTTTAATTCGTAAGGAAAGGATCTTTTTTTGCATAGGATTCAATTGCGCTAAAACTTGATCCAGATAATTTTTTGCCATAATGGATCCTATGACCACTTCATGCGTAGGATTTTGAGAAACATAGGTCTGTTCCACATAATAATCCCTTGTTTCTTCATTGACCTTGGAATCCAAATAAACGTGTTGATAATATTCCGGCATCCTGTTTCGAGAGTTTATGCGATAAGTATCTTTAAACTCATTCAACAAGACTTGCTTGTAAAATGATGTAAAACTACGCTGTCTTCGTATTTGAAACCAGTATAGACATTTTAATAGGATGGTATCGGCAATAGCTAACATATCCCATCGATTGAGCTGATGCCCATCGCGACTGACATTCGCATGACAAATGATCGTGTTGACCATTGCTCGATAATGTTTACGAAGATAACTAAATGCTTCTTCATCTTTTATGAAAAACAAATAAATCCAGAAATTGACATTTTTTCTTCTCATTTTGCCCTTTCCAGAGCAAAAAGAAATTACAGAGGATGTCTGGCACTATGAATTTGGTACAAGAGTACAGCACAAGCCACACTGGCATTTAAAGAAGAGATTTTTCCTTCCATGGGTAATTTAACCATATAGTCACATTGTTTCTTAACCAGATTGGAAATACCTTTGCCTTCCGAACCAATGACCAGAACCAGAGGTACATCATAGATACCCTGTCGATAATCACGAGCTTGATCCATATCACTGCCTACGACCCAATATCCGTTTTCTTTACATTCCTGCAGAGCATTTTTTAAATTGGTCACCGTGCAGACCGGAATCGTATAAGCTGCTCCTGTACTGGCTTTAATAGCCGATGGTGTTAAGCCCACACTGTTGTGCTTACAAAGAATCACCCCATCAACACCGGTACAATCACAACTGCGTAAAATAGCTCCTAAATTGTGGGGATCCTGTATTCCATCCAAGGCCACGATCAAACCAGGTTGTTTCGCCTTATTTAAGATTTGTTTAAGATCGTATGTCGGTATTTCCTTAACTTCCACTACGATTCCATTATGATTGGCACCTTTCGTCAAGGCATTCAGCTGATCACGAGATACGACTGTTATTTTTTTATTTAACTGTTCTACACGCTGTAAAAAACGTTTGTCACGAAGCCCTCTTTGCACATATATTTTTAAGATTGAATCCGGATTTTCTTCCAGCTGTGTAAACACATTTTTTCCATAAACGATCATAGAGAATCTCCTTTTTCAACAATTTGATCCAAGCACTGCGCCAAGCGCTGATGATGATCATATAAATATAGATAGCCCAATAAAGCTTCTAGTGCCGTTGCTTTTAGATATGTCTGTCCATCCGCATTCTTAGCCTTTGAATGAATGGTCGCATTTCTTCCTCGATGAAGGATCTGTTTTTCCTCTTCAGTAAAGAAATCCTCCTGCATCAGCCTATCCAAAATAACAGCCTGTCCTTTAGCGCTGCACAAACGAGCACTCTTTTTTTGTAAAATATCCGCCTTTTGATAGCCTTTATCCAAAAGATGCTTACGAACTCTTAATGTCATCAAAGCATCTCCCATCCAGGCAAGACTAGTCGCATTATGCGTTACGATCTCCATTACAAGATTCCTTTTTCCTGTAATTTAGCACGATATACATCGGCGGTTTCAAAGTCTTTTGCTTTAACCGCATTTCGCCATGCGGCATACATTTCTTTATCCTGGTCATCCAGTACGATAGAATCTAATTCAATTCCTAATACCCACGACATCTTTTCCAGTGCATTTTTTAAGGCTGCGACTTTTTGTCCATCAAAAGGACGGGCACGCAATGCCTGGTTGATCTTTTTGATTACTTCATGAACGACAGAAATCGCATTCGGCGTATTTAAATCATCATTTAAAGCATCTACAAAAACCTTTAAACTTTCTTCATCCACCGCATCGGTTTCTACATTCTGCAGCTGCAACTGCACACAAGCTTGTTTATATGCTGTATAAATCTTATTCAATTCTTTTTGGGAAGAAGAAATCGCTTCTTCATTTAGATTTAATGGTGAACGATAGTGTACCGAGATCATCATCCAGCGAATGGTATTGCCCCCATGCGCTTCAATCAGGTCTTTGGCCCACCAGACATTCCCCAGTGATTTTGACATCTTCTCATTTTGAATATTGATCATACCATTATGTACCCACATATTTGCTAAATGCGTATGAGAGCACATCTGGCATTGTGCCATTTCATTTTCGTGATGCGGAAATTTAAGATCCAGACCACCGCCATGGATATCGATCAACGCTTTTTTAAATACGTTATGAATCATGACAACACACTCGGTATGCCATCCCGGACGTCCCTTTGACCATGGAGAATCCCATCGAATTCCCTGCTCCGTTTCTTTCCATAATGTAAAATCCAAAGGATTTTCTTTTTTCTCATTTTCATCAATACGAGCACCGACCATCAGATCTTCCATTTTCTGATGTGATAATTCCCCATAGGTTTTATCACTGCTTACACGGAAATACACATCGCCATCAACTTGATAAGCCGCACCATTCTCGATCAGCTTTTGAATGAACGCAATGATTTGATCCATCGTTTCCGTAACCCGCGGTGCTACATCCGGCAGATCCGCATGCAGATTTTTACGTACACGATTATACGCTTCAATATATTTATCTGTAATTTCTTTTTCACTCACATTTTGTTCCAAAGCAGTCTTGATAATCTTGTCATCAACATCTGTATAGTTGCTCACATACATAACATCCAAGCCCTGTAATTCCAGTGCTTTTTTCAACGTATCAAACACGACAATAGGCCGGGCATTCCCCACATGCGGCTCATTATATACAGTTGGTCCACAGACATACATGGAAACCTTTCCAGGCTCGATAGGCTTTAATTCTTCGATTTTCTGGGTATAGCTGTTATATAAATTCATTTCCATCATTCCTTTCTAAAAAAACATAGACAGGGTCTATGTTGTGTTAATCTTTTGTCTCAAGACTCAAATCACGAAACTGTTTGACCAGATCTGCATCAATTCCCTGATCTTTCAACATCTGGATATATGCTGCATCCAAATCATCTACACCTTCGCTTAATTCGTCTCGATCATCATTTGTCAACCGTTCTTTTAATGGCATAACTTTCACCTTCTAATGTATATCTAGGATACCTTACTTCCCATGATATTTCAAGAAAGGCACTATAAAACTTCAGCATGACTTTATAAAATGATGAAAAACTTATAAAAAGCTTAAAAGATATCTAGATAAACTCATCATTAAAAATTTTCGCTATACCGACAATTTGGTGATATGGCATAAATAATGTCAAATTAGATTTTATATTGTAGTCAGAAAAGAGG
>NZ_JAXKBY010000016.1:0-15006 GCF_036552745.1 Faecalicoccus sp. | reverse complement strand
GGTAGGTATCGATCAAAAACAACACGTGGAACTGGCACGAAATCTGGCAGAACGTTTCAACAATCGTTATAGTGATACCTTTGTGATCCCGGAACCATTGATGACAACCGTTGGTCAAAAAATCTATTCACTACAAGATCCAACTAAGAAAATGTCAAAATCGGAAACTAATCCGAAAGGAACAATCGATTTATTGGATGATCCGGCTGCTGCCCGTAAAAAAATCATGTCAGCTGTAACAGACTCCCTGGGCATCATTCAATATGATCCGGAAAACCAGCCAGGTTTGGCCAATCTTTTAACGATTCAATCCGTACTTTCTAAAGAACCGATTGAAAGCATTGTCAATCGCTACCAGGGAAAAGGATATGGCGAACTGAAAAAAGAAATCGGACAGACTGTCTTTGATTTCCTAACCGATCTTCAAACAAAATATAAAGATGTCTTAGATCGAAAAATAGTTGATCAGGTTCTACAAAATGGTGCACAGAAAGCCGGTATCATTGCGAATAAGAAAGTACAAAAAGTCTATCGCAAAGTAGGTTTCACCATTACAAAATAAACAAAAAAGGCGACTCGCTCGCCTTTTTATAATACGTAGAAAAATAAAATAACCAAGATACCTAAGACGATTCGATACCATCCGAAAGCTGTAAAGTCATGCTTGCGTACATAACTCAATAAGGCTCGAATCGCAAATAAAGAAACCACGAAGCTGATAAAGGTTCCAAATAAAAGTACGATCAACTGTCCAAAGGAGAAGAAACCAGATTCCATAAAATACTTAACCAGTTTCAAACCACTGGCGCCCAACATGATCGGTACTGCCACAAAGAATGAAAACTCACTGGCAATCGTTCTTGTACAACCGCTGTAAAGACCTCCTAAGATTGTTGACCCGGATCGTGAAGTTCCCGGAATCAATGCCAAACATTGAAAACAACCAATCTTTAAACTGGTCTTATAATCCAATTCATCGAGTGTATGAATGGTTGGTGTCTTTGGATGTTTTTCCACAACTATAAAGATGATACCGTAGGCAATCAATGTGATCGCAATAATAAAATTCGCACTTAAATAGCCCTCGATGATATCATCCAGCAAAAACCCAAGAATCGCAGCCGGTATAGCACCTACGATTACTTTCTTCCATAACTCAAAAGTCTCTTTTTGTCTGGCACGACTTTTCTTTTTACTCCAGGGATTCAAGCGATGAAAGTAAAGAACAACGACCGCTAAGATGCTTCCAAACTGAATAACTACTTTAAAAACCTCAAAAAAGGCAGCTGGCTCCAACGGTAAGACACTGTCCAATAAGATCAGATGTCCTGTACTGCTGATGGGAAGCCATTCCGTAATTCCCTGTACGATTCCAAAAAGAATGGATTTAAGTATATCCAGAATAAACTGCATAAATTAGTTCTCCTTCTCTTTCAGTTGTTCTACCAGCTCTTTAAAGATTTCTCCACGAACCTCAAAATTCTTAAACTGGTCAAAGCTGGAACAAGCCGGTGACAGTAAGATCACATCACCTTTACTTGCCATGTCATATGCTTTATGAAGTGCTTCTTCCATCGTTTCACAAGAAGTCTGATGCGTAAAGATTTCTTTGAAATGATCTTTGGTTTGGCCAAAAGAGAAACAATGTTTGATTTTTTGATCATACTGTTTTAGATCCTCAAAGGAAATATGTTTATCCTTACCACCACATAATAAGATCACATTTTGATCAAAGGCACTTAAAGCCGCGCAGACCGCATGAGTATTTGTTGCCTTGCTGTCATTATAAATGCGAACACCTTTGATCGTATCTACATACTCGATACGATGTTCCACACCTTTAAACGAAGAAATGACTTTTTGAATAGACTCTACAGAAACGCCCATACGATATGCCATACAGGCTGCCATCATCGCATTCCCACAGTTAAAGCCGCCTACGATCTTTAGATCGTCCAATTTAAAAAGGATCGTATCATTCAAATAAGCGTATTTTTCATCTCTATGCAACGCTACATCTTGTCGAGTTAAAGAAAAATCGATGACTTCACATGGAATATTTTTGGCATACTTGCGAATTTCTTCATCATCTACATTACGGATAAACCATGCATCGGGCTTACAGTTTTCATAAATCTTCATTTTAGATTGATAATAATCTTCCAAAGAATCCATATAATCCAAATGATCCGGTGCCAGATTGGTCACAACACAAACGCTGGGCGCAAAGCTTTCAATTCCTAAAAGTTGAAAGTTACTCAATTCCAGGGCTACGGCATAATCCTTTTGATTATATTCCAAAGCTAATTCACTTAAAGGGATTCCTATATTCCCGGCTACAAGGGCATTTTTTTCTGTTTTCAACATCTCATACAACAAAGTTGTGACAGTGGTCTTGCCATCGGTACCGGTCACAGCCGCATAAGAGAAGTTTTTGGCATAACGATACGCAATTTCTATTTCTGTATAGATAGGAACTTGTTTTTTGACAAAATAATGTACAAATGCAGCGCGATAAGGAATACCCGGATTTTTTACCACAAAGGCATAAGGAATTTCTTTTAATTCATCCGGATGCCCCTGATCAAACACATGTACACCTAGAGCCTGCATCTGTTCTTTTTGCGCAATTTCCTTCTGATCGGTCAAATAAACCTCATAACCCATCTTACATAAAAGACGAGTTACCGCAATGCCGCTTCGGGCAGCTCCTATCACCAAGACTTTTTCCATATTATCGCACTCCTATCAAAAGCCCAAGAATCGCAAATAGTACACCAACTATCCAAAAACGATGAACGATCTGTGTTTCCTTCCAACCACTCTTTTCAAAATGATGATGAAGCGGCGCCATTTTAAAGACACGCTTTCCGGTCGCTTTAAAGGATGTCACCTGGATCACGACGCTTAAAACTTCGATCACAAACACAAAACCGATCAAGATCAATAAGATTTCCTGTTTTAAAACCATGGCAACTGCAGCCAGTAAACCACCTAAGGCCAAAGAGCCGGTATCGCCCATAAAAATCTTGGCCGGATGCTTATTAAAATACAAATATCCAAGCAGAGCCCCTTCAACCAAAATCAGTAAATAAACCAGATTCAGGGCATTTGATAAGTACGCAAAAACGATAAACGGAATCAAAGCGATGATCATCTGTCCGGCGCACAATCCATCTAAACCATCGGTTAAATTTACCGCGTTGGTTTCAGCTGTAAACATAAAGAAAATCAAGAAGAAGTATAAGAAACCGATATCAAAAGAAATATCTACGATCGGAATCCACAAAGTTGTCGGATTATGCGAAGAATACATAATATAGAACGCCACTGCCAAAATACTCTGCAGTAAAAACTTCACAGCCGGTTTTAATCCGGCATTGTCTTTTTTGGCAACAATGATGTAGTCATCAATAAAGCCGATCAAGCCATACCCGACAAAGGCCAACAGTACGATCCACAGCTTCATATCGATCTTATAAGGTGTGATAAAAGAAGATAAAACAAATAATACAACCGGTACTAAGATAAAGGCAATCCCACCCATTGTAGGTGTACCATTTTTTGCTTTATGGCTGGCCAAGCCCTCTTCTCTTTCGGTTTGTCCAAATTTGATCTTATGCAAATATCTGATAAAAGATGGCATAAGAAGAAACATACAAACTAAACTGGCAATAAAGCCTATAGGCATATATACTAAGTCCATGCTGATCTCTCCATTCCGTTCTCCATTATAGCATGTGCTCAATCACAAAAACAATGAAATTTCCTCTTGAAAAGATAAGCTACAAATGATATCATAAATAAGCAATTTCGCAAGCAGAAAGGAAAAAGGAGGACAGCGACATGTCAAAAGTATGTGCAGTATCTGGTAGAGGTCCTTTAACTGGAAATAAGCGTTCTCACTCTATGCGTGCTACTCGTCGTAAATGGAATGTCAATCTGCAGAAAGTTAGATTGGTAGTGGACGGGAAACCTCAGACAGTTCGTGTGAGTGCGCGTGCCTTAAGAACATTAAAGAAACAAGGCGCTATCTAATAGCGAAGGGACAAATAAAGTACCACAAAAAAGACTTCATTCGAAGTCTTTTTTTGTATGTAATGTATATAAAGTTCTGGTAATGATGGGACTGTTCTTTTTCAAATATTCATTCTGCAGCCACTCCAGATAGGTACCCGGAGATATGATACCTCGAATACTTAAAATATCCGCACCCAGACAACCTAAGATACGATCGGTAAATAAAGCACAGTTATCCCCTAAAGCCCAATAGGTTTTAAATTTTCCCTGTTTAAACTTATAAAGCTTGGCACCGGTTTTATAATGCAGACGGGAAGGATAATCTTCTTTATACGTATCAAAACGATTATAGCCATCTTCTCTTTCTATCTTAGAATACCAGCGATAACTGTTATTCTCAAATTCCTGAACCTGCGCTTCCAATACCTCTCTTTGTTCTTCATTTAAGGCAATACCATATTCAAAGATCGTATTTTGCTCAGCTTCCATCGCATTGGGAATATAATACTCTACCGGCACCTTAAAGAATACACCATCGCCTAGAGTCTGATTTAAGCGAAAAGAATCGCTGTCATAATTTCCATAGCTGTAGGCAATTCCTTTATACGCAAAACAAATATGGCCGACCTTTTGAAAGCCTACCGGTCCCACATGAACAAAAACGCTCAGATCATGCTTCGCATTTCGCTCCTTCTGTTCCAGTTCAAAAGGCTCTTCCGCTTCCAGATAATGGTTGATTGCTGTTAAAGCCCAATCTGGAAAGAAGGCGCACAAGAAAGCCGGAAAGGTAATTCGTACTTTTCGTTTCCACTCATACTTGGTCAAAGGATTCACACAGGCAAAACCATCATTGACATAACGAGCACCTAAGATCATTAAATAAAAACCAAAAGCACGAATCAGGATCTTTAGATCTTTATCAACACGAATAAGATAAATCCCTAAAATCCAATAGAAAAGGCTGAACAAGAAAAGAAAAAACTTCCCTTTACTGTTATTCAGTGCATTGATCACCATCTGTATAAATAAAGCCGCTCCGTTTAAAAGACAATAAACTCCAAAAAAAATTTGTAGTATATGTAACGGAATGCTTTGATGATTGGATAAAATCACAAATATCACAAAAGAAAAAAGAGAAGAAACAACATCAAGAATGTTTCTTCGTTTAAAAAAGCGTACGATCATCCATAATGAACTGATTCCCAAAACAACCAATAATAAGTTGACCAGGATCAAATAGACTCCATCCGGTGCCAGAAGCATCACAAAGCCGAAAATGACCGCTAAAGAACCTAATAGAATATTGCTTAGAATCTCCTGCATAATAACTATCCTTTTCTATTTAGCGTACATTGGATTCAATACAAAGTACCTTCCCTTTATCCAGGGCGATGATACCTTGTTCTTTTACAATCGAATTGGAAACGGTAATGATATCGTCCGGCTTCAGATCATATTGATGAAGAGGATATAAAAATCCCTCCAGCGATACGATCGAGTCTTCGATCGCAAAAAAGGAAATATGCTTGTAAGAACTGCGAATCGTATGTATGCCCTTCAAAAGACAATACATCTTTTGGTCAGGCTCCCATAAGATCAGATCCGCATAGCGATACATCAACAGGCGAATATTGGCAATCGTATGATCGATGCGCCCATGAAGGCTTCCTGTCAAAATAAGAGGTGAATACCCTTTTTTATGACAAAGGCGCAAAGCTAATTCACTGTCAGTTTCATCTTTTTGAACCGGATGAATCGTAAGCGAAGCCCTTTGTTTCAACACCTCCAACATGTCTTTGTCCATGGAATCAAAATCACCGACACCAAAGGCTAATGGAAGTCCCTGATTTAAAATTCGCAGGCAACCGGCATCCACACCGATATAATCGGCATCTTTTATATTTGGAATTTCCTTTGTCAAGGGTGTTACCAGCACCGCAGGTTTCACTTTAAAAGCTCCTCGATATTCGCACAGATATCGCCTTTAAACACAAAGCTTCCGGCCACTAAAGTATCACAACCGGCATCAATTGCATTTTGGAAGGTATTTAAATTGATACCCCCATCGATTTCAATGCGATAAGATAATTGTTTTTCCTCTCGCTTCTGTTTTAACCAGGTTACCTTGCTTAATGTACTTTCCATAAAAGACTGGCCGCCAAAACCAGGCTCTACGCTCATGATCAATACGATATCGACCTGATTTAAAAGGGCTTCAAAAGGCTCGATCTTAGTATTAGGTTTGACAACGATTCCGGTCAAAACACCCATTTCGTGATTTTTCTTTAATAAAGCGGAAATGCGATCGATATCATTATCTAAAGCTTCTGTATGAAAAGTTACACAGCCGGCACCGGCTTCAATAAATACAGGAGCATACTTTTCGGGATCTGTCACCATCAAATGTACATCTAAAAGCTGCTTTGCGCTTTTCTTAAAGCCTTTTAGAATATCCGGGCCAAAAGTAATATTGGGTACAAAATGCCCATCCATGACATCAAAATGCAGCCACTTTGCCTTACTTTGATTCAGGATTGCAATTTGTTCTGTCATCTTGGAATAATCCAAAGATAACACAGAAGGTGCTATGATTCTTTCATTCATTTCGTATTGCCCTCCTTTAAGATTTGTACATAATCTTCATATATTGTTGGATTGATTCGTTTTTCCTGCACTGCGTTTTGGATAGCACAATCCGGTTCATGGATGTGTCGGCAGTCATTAAAGCGACATTGATGCAGATACGGTTTAAAATCTTTGATACACGCATCCAGGCAAGAAAGATCCATTCGTGAAAAATCCAGACTGGAAAAGCCGGGTGTATCTGCCACCAGACCCTGTGCAACTTTATGCAGCTCACAAAACCGTGTGGTGTGCTTTCCTCTTCCTAAAGCTTTAGATATTGCCTGCGTCTGTAAAGAAAAGCTTGGCTCCAGTCGGTTTAATAAAGAGCTTTTACCGGCACCGCTTTGCCCGCATAAAACACTGACTTTATCCTTCAATATATTTTTTAATTCTTCATCATCACTGCCCGGATACGTCATCAAAAGAGTATAACCGGCTTTTTGATACCATGAAAACTGTGTTGTATAGATATCCATGTCCTCGATCAAATCTTGCTTGGTGATGATCAAGATTGGTTCCACATGCGCTAAAGAAACCAGAAAAATCAAACGATTTAAAAGATGGACCGAAAAATCCGGATCTTTTAAACTGGTTACGATCAAAGCCTGATCCACATTGGCAATGGCCGGTCGCAATAAGCGATTTTTTCTTGGTTCAATGGAGTGAATGCGGTAACTGCCATCCAAATTTTCCACCTGCACAAAATCACCGACAACCGGTGCTCTATCCAAGCGAAGCTTTCCTCTTGGACTGGCGACAATGATACGATCCGCCATTTGAATCGTATATTGATTTGAAATGATCTTTATAATTCTTCCCTTTTCCATTTACTCTGTGTACAGCGTAATATAGCTGTTTGATCCCTCCTGTGTATAGATACTGCCTACGGCCGGTGAAACATTGACGATCGTAGAACCACTGCCGCTTTGTACGACCGCGATTCCCATCGCATTTAATTCCCGATAAACACTTTGATAGCTTTGTCCGATCCAATCCTGAGAAATCGTGACCTGCGGATAGGCTGCGACAACAAACGTGATCGTCTGTTCTTCATCCGGATCGATACGAGAACCGACAGCCAATCCTTTTTGTTCTAAGATATAACCCGGATTAGTATCTGCCATCGGCTTTTCTTCAACCTCGATCTCAATATTTACACCTTCTTCTTTCAATTGTTCTTCTACATCTGAAATATATTGACCGGTATAATCCGGTACCAGAAATGTCGGACCTTTACAGATGGTCAGCGTAACGGTTTCGTTTTCACTAACGCTTTCTCCGGCTTTGATATCCGATGCGATGACATGTCCTTTTTCTACCGCATCGTTAGCTTCTTCTTCCACTTGTATCTGAGATGAGGCTATACCGGCTTCTTCTAATGCCTGCATGGCATCTTCCTGACTCATATTCACAACATCCGGCATCGTTGCCTGTCCAAAGATGGCGCCAATTGAAATCACACCGGTCGCCTGTAATGTGAAAATACCGACAGTCCCAACAAGCAGTACCAGACAAATGCCAAGAACGATTGGTATCGTCTTGTTTCGCTTCTTTTTTTTAGGCTCCTTCTTGTTTTCATCATATTGAACCTTGACGCGCCCCTTGTCAACTTCCACATGACTGACAGGTCGATCATCGATATCGATACGCTGCATATTGCGATATTCCAGATCTCGGCAATGTTCCAGATCGTACAACATCTCCTGGGCATACTGATAACGCTGTTGCGGATCTTTGGCTGTTGCCTTTAAAACGATATTTTCCACCGACTGAGGAATGCTCGGATTAAAATCACGCACGTAAGGAATCTTGACACGCAAATGCTTAATCGCAATTTCCGTAGGTGTCTGCCCGGTAAAAGGAACGCTTCCTGTCAACAGCTCATAAAATACGATTCCCAGGGAATAAATATCCACCTGATACGATGGCTCTTTTCCCTGTGCAGTTTCCGGGGCCAGATAATGAGCCGATCCCATGACCGCATTATTGAGCGTCAGCTGTACCGAATCACTGGCAACCGCGATTCCAAAGTCTGTGATCTTGACCGTTCCATCGTCTTTGATCAATACATTCTGTGGTTTGATATCCCGATGGATGATGTGATTTTGATGAGCTGCCACAATAGCACTGGTCAACTGCTTCATGATATCGATGGCTTCATTGTAATGAAGGGCGCCACGCTGCTGGATCAGCTGTTTTAGCGTTCGTCCGCGAATATACTCCATGACGATATAATGCAGGCCCTCGAATTCTCCGACATCATAAATATCGACCACATTGGGATGAGAAAGACGGGAGGCTGCGCTGGCTTCTCTTTGAAACCGAACCAAAATCATAGGATCTTCACTCAGCTTGGAGCGTAAAACTTTGATGGCAACGATACGATCTAAGATCTTGTCTTTGGCCCGATACACATCAGCCATTCCACCCTGTCCGATCAATGATAAGATCTGATACCGGTTGGCAATCTGTTGGATCATCGTTTGTGCCATATTAGTTTTCCTCGTTCTCGATCACGATGACCGTACAGTTATCATAACCGCCGGCATCGATTGCCATCGAAATCAATGTATCTACTTTCTTTGGTACGGAAAGCTTTTTATTTTGAATGACTGAAAAGATCTTATCGTGCTCAACATAGCCATGCAGACCATCACTACAGATCAAAAGCGATTTATAGTTGGATTTGATCTTGTTGGTATCGACACGAAACACGTGCCAGACTCCTAATGCGTTTGTCAATGTATTACGCTGGGCATGTGTTTTTGCCTCTTCACTGGTGATCTTTCCTTCTTTCATTAACTGAGCAATCACGCTGTGGTCTTCACTCATCTGAATCAAGCCATCCTCATAATACGCATAGATACGGGAATCCCCGACATTGAAGATATAAGTTTTTCCGTGCGTGATCAACGTACCTACACAAGTTGTCCCCATGCCTCGTTCTTTTTTGTTCGACATGCTTTTTTGATAGATCCGTTCATTGGCAAGATCCAATGTATTCTGGATCCAGGCATTCACATCACTATCCGAGTAAAAAGAATCGACCTTTAAAAACTCCTCCCGGAATGTAGCTACGGCCAAAGCACTTGCTACTTCTCCGGCTGCCGCTCCACCAATTCCGTCACAGACGATGGCCAGCAGATCATCCTTTTGATTTTGTAAAACACAAAAATCATCCTCATTTAATTGTCTGGTACATCCTACATCCGTATTCGCATATACTTTCATTTAGTTTTGACCTCTTTTCAATTCCTTGATACGAAGCTGTCCACAGGCCGCATCAATATCATTGCCATGCTCCTTGCGAATCGTACAGCGTATGCCATCTTTCATCAAGGTATCATAGAATACCATGGCTTCCTGATGGGTAACGCCTTGAAAGCCTTTTTCATCGACCGCATTATATGGAATCAAATTAACATAGGCATTATATCCTCTTAAAAGCTTTGCCAGCTGATGTGCCTGACTTTTGGAATCATTGACCCCTTTTAATAAAATATACTCAAATGTTAAACGACGATTATTTTCCTGACAATAATAATCCAGAGCCTTCATTAGCTCTTCCAGTGGATACGCATGATTGACCGGCATCAACCGATCACGCAACGCATTGTTTGGTGCATGAAGACTGATGGCCAAATTGTATTGCGTATGCTCATTGGCAAAATCATAGATTCTGGGAACTATACCACAGGTAGAAATGGTAATGTGACGTGATCCGATACCTAAGCCACGATCGTGATTGACCGTAGAAAGAAAATTCATAACATTTTCATAGTTATCAAAGGGCTCTCCGGTTCCCATGACAACGATATGGCTTAAACGATCCTGCGTCTGATCTAATTCTTTTTGCACATAAAGAAACTGCGCCACCATTTCTCCGCTTGTCAGATTGCGTTTCTTTTTGGTTAAACCACTGGCACAAAAGGCACATCCCATATTGCACCCTACCTGCGTGGTTACACAGATACTTTTTCCATAGTCAAAAAGCATCATGACACTTTCCACCAGCGCCCCATCTTCCAGGGCAAAAAGAAACTTTGTCGTACCATCATGAGAAACTTGTTTACGCACCAGATGCAACGGGCTCACGATAAAATCTCGTTTCAAGATTTCTCTGGTTTCTTTACTGAGATTACTCATTTCATCAATGCTGTCAACACGGTTTCGATACAGCCACTGAAAGATCTGATGGCCTCGAAATCCTTTCCATCCATAGCTTTTCGCCAATTCTTGTATTTGTTCATAATTAAAGTCATAAAGGCTTTGCATAATCCACCTCAATTCATCTAAAAATTATAACAGAGAATCTTATCGTTTCTCAAGCTTTGCCATATAGAATCCATCTTGTCCACGGCTTGGAAAAATCGTCTTTTCTTCCAACAAAACAAAGTCCGCATGTCGCTTTAAAAAAGACTGAACCTGCTTCTCGTTTTCTTTTTTATTGATCGTACATGTCGAATAGACCAAAATGCCGTTTTCTTTGACATGATGGCTCCCACTTTCCAATATCTCCTGCTGTAAAGGAATCAAAGCATCCATGTCTTCTGACTTCATCCGCAGGCGAATGTCCGGTTTTCGTGCCAATATGCCATAACCGCTGCACGGAACATCACATAAGACACGATCAAAAAGACCTAGATCCTCTAAATCACGCGCATCCTTACAGATTGCCTTTACGCGATGCAGATGCAATCGCTTAGCATCGTTTTCAATCAATTTTACACGATGTGCATGCAGATCCACCGTTATAATGTGTCCTGTATCTTTCATCCGTTCTGCCATAGCCATGGTTTTTGTGCCCGGTGCCGCACATGTATCTAAGACATCCATATTCGGTTTGGCATCAACAAAACAGGCAATTTCATAGCTTCCGATATCTTGTATGCTCATCTTTCCCTGTTGATAATAAGGATGGGCAGCGACATCGTTTCCATGATAGATGTACAAGTCATTATGTACCGCTGTAAACTCCGACTTTTCAAAATCTTCAATCGTACTGTATAACGCATTTCTTCGCACATAGATTGGCAAGGTCTGATTTGTCCACAATAGCATTTCCCTTGTCTGTTTGATTCCATACTGCGCCTTCCACATATAGACAAGCCAGTCTGGTACAGAGTGCAGGATCGAAAGTGCTTCTTCCTTTTCCGGCAAGACAATATCCTTTTGTTTCACACGATGTAAAAAAGCATTGACCAGGCCGCTAAACGATGGATTTTTGATTTTTGTCAGCTCAACAGCTTCATTGACAACCGCATATGCCGGAACTTTATCCAGAAAAAAGAGCTGATACACACTCATTAACAAAAGAATACGAACACGATTGGGAAGCTTCTTTTTAACATATTGATTCACACAATAATTTAAATACCCATAATTTTGTAAAGTTCCATAAAAAATATGCGTTGCCAAAGCTCGATCCTTTGGTGCACATTCCTGTAAATGATGTTTTAAATACAAATTCGAATACTGCCCCTGACAGATGACCTCCATCAAGGCATCTAAAACCCATGATCGCATATTACTCCTCCAAACCAAATGGATACATGTTGATATCCTGCTTGACCGTTGTTTTTAAGCGCATATGATGATGCACCAGCTGCCATACGCGTTGTGTCAAAAGGGCTTTATCCTTAGCTTTGATCACTATACGAACTCTGGCCTTTTGTTGGCGCATTGATATGGAAATAGGCCCTAATACTTTTAAATCACTTAAATAAGCTTTGGCATCCTGTGCCACCTGCATGGCCTTTTCCTCTTTTTTATCCTGATAGATCACCGTACAAAGATAAACATACGGTGGATACATTCCTAAATGACGATACTTCATCTCTTTGGAAAAGAAAGAAAAATAATCATGTTGGATCACACTTTGCATCACATAATGATCCGGTTCAAATGTCTGAATATAAACATTACCTTCAATTTCACCTCTTCCACAGCGGCCACTGGCTTGTTCCAGCATGGAATAGGCTGTCTCGGCACTTTGATAATCAATACGCGCCAGACTGGCATCTGCCTGTAAGATACCAACTACACTGACTCTTTTATAATCCAGACCTTTGGCAACCATCTGTGTTCCCACAAGAATATCACCTTTTTCTTCAAATTCCTTCAACAATTTGGCATGTGCGTTTTTTTTACGCGTACTATCCGCATCCATGCGCACGATATACGCATTTGGAAACATCAGCTGTAAGTTTTCTTCCAGCTTTTCTGTACCCATGCCTAGTCGATAAAACGAATGTGAGTGACATTTTGGACAAGTATGATCAAAGTGAAAGACTCTGCCACAACAATGACACATCAAAAGATCTTCTTTTTTATGATACGTTAAGGCTATGCCACAATCCGGGCAAGTAAAAGTTTCTTCGCATTGACTACATTTTACAATCGGAAGATATCCTCTTCGATTCAACAACAAAATCACCTGTTGATGATCAGACAAAGCCTGTTTGATGGCTGCGATCAAAGAAGCCGATAATCCATTTTCCACAGTTTGCGTTTTCATATCCACCAAATGAATCTTTGGCATCTGTAAAGAGATTCGTTTGGTCAAAGAAACAAGCTGATATACCCCTTTATAAGCGCGAGCATACGAATCCAGACTCGGTGTAGCACTGGAGAGTACCACCTTACAATGATGAAATTTAGCACGCTCCATCACGACATCCCTTGTATGATATCGTGGCATAGAATCCTGCTTATACGATGAATCATGTTCTTCATCCATCAAGATCAAGCCCAAATTTGAAAAAGGCATAAAGACACTGCTTCTTGTTCCTACAACGATAGAAACTTTATTTTCTTTAACCAGCTGATACTGCTCATATTTTTCCTGTGCATTTAAGGAGGAATGATAAATGGCAATCTTTGTTTGAAATCGCGCCTTTACTCGTTGAATCATCATCGGTGTTAATCCGATTTCCGGCACAAGGAATAAAACCTGTTTACCTTTTGACAATACTTTTTGTGCTAACTGTAAAAAGACTTCGGTTTTACCGGAGCCGGTTACACCATGCAGTAAATAAACCGAATTCTTTCCTTTTTCAATATTTTCGATCGCTGCTTGTTGCTCCTCTGTGAGCACAAACGAAGAATCCTCGATCTCTTCCATCGGTACAACACTTTCTTTTACACGTTTTTCTAAGGCAAGGACTCCTTTTTCAAATAATGGCCGTGATAAAGAAATCTTTTTTCGTAAAATGCTTGCTTTCATGGGAAGCTGATCTCGAATCAAAAGAAATGCTTCCCTTTGTTTTGGAGTCAAAGAAACCGTTTCATCCTTTAATATGGCCCAATCTTCATATATGATCTTATGTTCTGTACTGGAAGGGCGTAAAGCCGGTGGAAGCATCGTCTTTAAAACAGAAATTACGGAACATACATAATTCTGAGAAATCGTATGTGCCAGCTTCATCAATTCATCATTCAATAAAGGTTTGGTATCAATAACTTCCAACACAGTTTTTATATGTTGTACTTTGGGTACGACATCGACACTTTCCACAAAGCCTATTAAATCCTGTGCACCAAAAGGAACACGCACACGACATCCGACTTCTACTTTCTGATCACAGGCATAAGTAAATGTTGTATTCAATGCCAAAGAGTTATGTTCGATATAAACATTAATATAAGACATATACTAATTATAGCACACCTTATCTTACTGACATCTTTACAACTATCAGAATTGCATCTATAGAAACAAAAAAAGCAGCTCAAGCCGCTTTCTATGAAAAATAAAAAAAGCTCTAGACGAGCTTTTCATTCAGATGGTGGGGACGGTGGGACTTGAACCCACACGGGATTTCTCCCAACGGATTTTAAGTCCGTTGCGTCTGCCTATTCCGCCACGACCCCATATTGGAGGTTCCGATCGGATTTGAACCGATGATCACAGAGTTGCAGTCTATTGCCTTACCGCTTGGCTACGGAACCAGCTGCTTAGATATTATATGAAATATCGAACAGAAATGCAAGAACTTTTTATTTTTGTTGTAGGTTTGTATTTTGAAGAATAATTCCTCCACAATATGAGATGATTATTTAATTGTTCATCCTGTTGCCTTCACAGATGGGAAATTACTTTTTTACTTTCACAGTCATACGCTAACGGCAAAGACTAAAGATAAGGATGGTAGCATTCTGTATCCGCTACAACTCATAACAAAAAGATTTATTTTGTCATAGCTTAGTTTGTGTATTTAAGATGTATTATAGTTTGAAAGAGGGAATTATAAACTGCAATACGAAACTCCAATAAAATTTCGCTAAATTCAACTAAAAAGTTGATGATTTAACATGAATAGCGTCAGATTCAGGGATATTCTTTGATATATAAAGGAGATT
>NZ_JAXKBY010000015.1:0-5194 GCF_036552745.1 Faecalicoccus sp. | reverse complement strand
TCATAGTGCTGTCGTGCCAAAATCTCTGTAGGCGCCAAAAAACAAGACTGACAACCTGAAAGATAAGCGGCATAGAAAGCCGTGCTGGCCACCATGGTTTTTCCACAGCCGACATCGCCCTGTATGATACGAAACATGATCTTGGTACTGGATAAATCTTCCAATACATCATCGATAGCTTTTCTTTGATCTGGCGTGCATACATAGGGAAAGCTCTGTACAAATTCTTCCACTTTCTTCATCGAAAAACGCTTTGGTTTCTTACTGATTTGTACTTCTTCTTTATGTAAAGCCTGCATAACACATTGAAAGCGCAAAAACTCTTCATATTTCAAAGTGCGTATAGCTGCCTGTAAAGCCTTTTGGCTCTGTGGTTTATGAATCTGATGAAGAACGGTTGAAAGATCCAAAAGGCGATATTTTTTAACCAGTCGTTCCGGTACAACAGATTCTATCGTATCGGCATAAGGCAAAGCGGCATCAGTAATGGCTTGTATATCCGATTGTTTCATTCCTTCGGTTAAAGAATACACCGGTATGATCCCTAACTGCTTTTCGATCGGTTTAAAATTATATTGGGCTACTGTGACATTATTCTGTCCTTGATACGTTCCAAAACAAGTGATCTTTTTTCCATAGGTAAACTGCGTTGTCCATGGACGATTAAATAAAGTGATCGTTAATTCTTCATTCCAGCTGATAACTTTAAACTTTGTCATAGAACGATTCTTGCCAAAGCGAACCACAACTGCCTTTGAACAAATCAAACCTTCAAAACAGACATTATCCTTTACTTTCCACAAAGAAAAAGGCACTGCCTGTCTGGAATCATAACGAAGAGGATAGATACGCAGTACATCTTCCACCGTTTTCGCATTCATCTTTTGAAGAAAATCACTTCTTCTTTTTGTGAGTTTTATTTTTTTTAGTTCCATGATCGATCCATGTCACTCCCACCTTTGATAAAAAATTACATTCCACTACAAGATAAAAAAGTCCGGTCAAAAATAAAATGAAAAGATTCATCAACATTGTCGTATTCAAGCCGGCCGAAGCCCACATCACAAAGGCAAACATCCAGGAGAACATCGGATTTCCAAAAACGAGGATGCTCGAAAGAATCGCATAGCCATCAAAGCCTGCTCCAATGGAAAAAATACCTCTTGTCAGCGTATCGACAAATAAAACCAACAATAAGATCATACAGTATTGATTCCAAATGGATTTAAAGGAATGTAGAAACTTATCCTCGATATAATCTTTGATTTCTTTTGCGCCGGTGATGTTTTGTGCCAAAGCACTGTACATACATAGCTGCAAAGGCTGTGCCAGTACGATCAACAGCGCGCATAATACTTGATAAGGAATCGATACATACCATTGATCCAATGCATAGACTACACTATGTAAAGGCGACAAAACACCTAATGTTATGATCAATAAAACGGCTTCCACAACCAATATCGGCAATAAAACCTCTTTTGTCCGTTCAAATTTAACTTTCCAGATCTTGGTACAAATCCAATATAAACCAACCGCGGATGCCATTCCCAAAAGAATCGTATATACGATCAACAATAGAGAAGAGCCTAAAAAAATCGTTCCGTAAATATAAAATAAATTATAAAGAAAACTCAACAAGATAGCCCACCCCATAGGTGCCATTATATTCTTAAAGGAAAAGCTGGGTTTTCTTTTTGTAAAAGTCTGCTTCATATTATTGCCTCCGTTTTACAGTGTAACAGAATCCTGGCCGATCCACAAAGCCTTTGAAGTCGGCGCATGACCAATCAGAAAAGTGTGATAAACCGGTATATTGAATTGCCTGCCCCAATCGATCAACCATTCTCGATCCTGATTTTGATCCAGTTCAGTAAACTGACCTAAAAGAAGAGAATCGATGGAAGAAAAAACATGCATCATTTCCAGCTGTGCCAGATACGAACGAATCCGGTAGCGATTGCCGGAATAGCTTTCTAAGAAAAGAGAACGTCCTTCCAGATTTGGGAAATATTCTGTTCCGGCCAACTTTAAAAAACAACGAATATTTCCACCGATATAAGCTTGATTCGTATATACGATCGAAAAATCTTTATTCACCAAATTCAATACTTCCTGTATGGGCTCATGATGACGAACCTGAAACAACAATACCTTCTTTTTTAGCCCCAGAGCATTTAATACACAAGTCAGATCACTATACCCGCAAAATATACATGGACTCTTTTGATACGCCAAAAGATCAACATACGGAAGGCATTCATTGGCAAGATCACCACCACTCACATCAAAGATAAAATCAAAATCTTCCTGAAACCACTGATTTAAATGCGCGGCTCTTGTCTTTCCATCGACATCTTCACTCAGATAGGGCGTAATCTTAACCAAATGCCCTTCTTTTTTTAAAGCTTGACATACATTTTCAATCGATTCCGGATAAACCGGATTTGACAAACGGCATATTCCAATCTTACTAGGCATAGTGCTCTCCTTTACACTCTTTTTTAAGATGGTATAATGATACCATCTTAAAGACAGAAAACAAAGAAAGGGTATGAACATGGAAAAAATCGCAGTTGTGACAGATACCGGTTCCAATATGTCCTTTGAAGAAGGCAAACGTCTGGGAATTCATGTACTTCCTTTACAGATTACCTTCGGGCAAACCGCTTATCAAGATTTAGAAGAAATAACGACCGAACAAATTTATCAAAGATTAAAGAACAAGGAGCTTCCTAAAACCAGCATGCCTGTTTATTCACGCATTGAAACTTTATTTAAAAAGCTTCAGGCTGATGGATATGATACGATTTTGGGGGTTCCATTAACGTCCGGTCTTTCCACCACAGCAGCTACTATGCAGAGTGTAGCACAGGAAATTGGCATTTCTTTTGTATTATTAGATTGTTTCAGCACTTGTCAGATACAAAAATATGTGGCCATCCAAGCTAAAAAATTGGTAGATGCACACAAATCATCCAAAGAAATCTTGGAATGTCTGCAGCCAAAAATACAGAATGCGAATTCGATCATCCTGGTAAAAGATTTAGAGCACTTAAAACGTGGCGGTCGATTGACCCCAATGGCTGCCAAACTGGCTTCTCTGTTAAAGATCTTCCCGATCTTACAGATCAATCAACAGACAAGCGGAAAAATCAATGTCTTTTCAAAAGTGCGCACCGAATCCAAAGCTTATCAGTTTGCACTTGAACAAGCCATTCAACAAATGAAAGATATTCAACATACAAAAGCTTTTTTGATTCATACGGAATACCAGGAAGGCGTTGATTTGATGAAAAAGACACTGTTAGAAGCCGGTATGCCGGAAGAAAACATTCAATTTGAAGTCATCAGTAGTGTCATTGCCGTACACACTGGTATGAAATGTACATGTTTGCAGTTTATAGAGGAGGTATAGTTTATGAAAACAGTAACTATTTGCATAACAATGGAAAACGGAAAAGAAATCAAAGCTGAGCTTTATCCGGAAATTGCCCCAAAGACCGTAGAAAACTTTGTGAACCTAGTCAAAGATCACTTTTATGATGGTTTGATTTTCCATCGTGTAATTCCCGGATTTATGATTCAAGGTGGCGATCCATTAGGAACTGGCATGGGCGGTTCTAAAAAGAACATTCCCGGGGAGTTCCAATCTAACGGATTCGTCAATCCTTTAAAACATGAACGTGGTGTTCTTTCTATGGCCAGGGCTATGGACCCAAATTCCGCCAGCTCGCAGTTTTTCATCATGCATCAGGATGCTCCACATCTAGATGGACAATATGCCGCCTTTGGAAAAGTTTTAGATGGCATGGATGTGGTTGATGAAATTGCCAATACACCAACCAATTTCCAGGATCGTCCTTTAACTGAACAAAAAATGCAGTCTATCGTACTCATTGAGGAATAACATGAAAAAGGAAATTGATATCTTAAAGGAATCGCAAAAAGTCCTGTCCAAGTTAGATCAAGGCATTCTTTTAACCACGAAATATAAAGAAAAGGTCAATACAATGACGATTGGCTGGGGTACGATCGGCATCGAATGGGGTTTACCCATCTTCATAGCCTTTGTGCGTACAAGTCGATACACCAAAGAAATGTTAGATCGATCCAAAGAATTTACTATTAATGTTTCTATCGATCAAGATGTCAAAAACATCATCGGTTATTGCGGAACCCACAGTGGAAAAGATCACGACAAGATCAAAGAGATGAATCTAACCTTGGTTCCCGGTGAAACGGCTAATGTACCAGCCATCAAAGAACTCCCGCTGACTTTAGAATGTGAAGTCTTGTATAGCCAAAATCAGGAGCTCCACAAAATACCGGCAGAGCAACAAAAGCGCTATTATCCACAAGATGTAGATTCTTCGGTTCCCGGAAGCAATCAGGATATCCATGTCATGTATATCGCTCACATTAAAAAAGCATATATTTTAGATTGATACAGCAGCTGTTCATTTTGAGCAGCTGTTTTTGTTTGCAGACTTTCAAATTCTATTTTTCAAAGATATCCTTGTTTATCCTAATATCCCTTAACTCTTACCCATATCGTTTAAACTTATTATTAGCACAACCTTTTATGGTTTTACTTAGTAACTTCTTTCTCTACTATCCCCAAGACCTTATTCAAGCAAACATAATGCGGAAAAGGCATTGCCTGTGCAATGCCCCTAGTTCAAACCTAGATTTGATTTTCCTAACATACGATCTTTTTGATCATCTGTCATTTGAGACCATATTTCTTCAAGAACCATGTTCCAATTGATCGGAGCCAATTCATCTCGCTGTTCCTGTGCAATGATTGCCGACAACAAAGCAACAATATCTCTTTGTTTCAGATCATTACGCAAGATCGGCATGATACGTTGATTCCCCATACGAAATAAGGCAAGGACCATATCTACATCAACTTCCATGTCAGCTGCCAGGTTCGTAACGGTAGAAATAACGTCTTCCAACTTTTTTGTGGATTTGATCTTTTTTGTCTCTATCATAAATTTTCCCATCCTTTCTGTTATATATATACGTAAAAAATGGGAAACTTTATTAATTTTTTTCGCTAAATTCAACTAAAAAGTTGATGTAGAGAATTAAAAATGATGTTTTTTAGTTTTGATAGAGTGTAAACACATCAATTGGCAGCTCAAAAGAACATATGTCTTTTGTCACAAAGGGAACAGTTCCCTTC
>NZ_JAXKBY010000014.1:0-3277 GCF_036552745.1 Faecalicoccus sp. | reverse complement strand
GAATATCCAGATGCTGAAGGTCATTGATGGCACCCACCGTTTGCTGTACCACCGGCAATTGGGCCAAACCGCCCAACGAAGAAGCCAGCGAACTCGACAACTGCCCCATATCCAGCAGATTCAGGTCCTTCTGATTCCACATATAAGCACCATTGGCCGAAATCTGAGGGAAATACTTGGTCAGCGCCGCCTTCTTTTCATAATCGGCCATCCGTATCTTCTCCTCGGCAATCCGCAGTTCTTTGTTGTTCTTCACCGCCAGATCCCGGCATTCCTGCAACGACAGGGTTTGCTGGGCGGAAACCATCTTTCCAAATAGCAGCAACAACACACCGCACAAAACGCTTTTTCTCATTTCTATCTGTTTTTATCTTTCTTTTCTAACCTATATAAATATAACAATGCACAAAGGTAGAGGTTTTAGAAATGAGTATAAATTGAATTAATTCAATTAAGTACGGATAAAGCTGTATCTTTAATAAGTTTAGACTTTCCGATTCATCTGCGTCCATAAATGACAACAATGGACTGGAGTTTTTTTCTTTACAAGGCATTATATAAGTCTATAATATCTGTAAATTTCATGCTGCATAAATATATCTTTCTCTAAGATAATCTTCCTAAAGTATATTTCATAATATCAGAGTTTAGTTTTTTTACAGTAAAGTTGAAAATACTTTTGTTTTCATAAGCGATAAATATTATTCAGAAAGTTGTGACTTATGTTTATAGTTACCTTCTTCTTATTTGAATGTCAAGATCCGGACAACCTGATTGTCGTCTTCCAATAAATTCTTGGCGACTTCGTTTCCATTCCCCTTCAATCGTTTCTTTTGATAGGCTTCCAGCATGGCAGGAGCAGAAACAAATTCGGCTGACATATTCTTAGCTATGGCCGTACCCGAACCGGAATCCCATTCCCGAGGTCCACGGATACCATAATTTAATTCATGATCTATAATCGAAACTCTCTTTACCTGACCTGTTTTAAAGTCATACATAAATTTAGGAATCTTTCCTCCAGTACTATTAAAGTCTATGACAAATGTACCAAACAGCATGAATTTATCTGTAGTTAATAAAGGCATCCAGATATTTCTTAACTTGGAAGCATAAACTGATGGTGTACGAGTAAATATAGGTGTCAGCCTTTTTTGTGGCGATAATTTGTATAAAGTATCAGATGATACATTCATCAGCATCAAATCATCTCCAAAACGTGCATTACTGGGATAGGAAAACTTATACGGTCTCCACATATTCCCTTCTTGTTGAGCAATAGCAAGCGGCACTCTTTGTGGAAAGTAAATATCTAAAGTTCCCATTGGGCTTCCATCTTTTTTAGATATAAAACGATATGGTGTATGAGTCGTTTCCTTTTCCCGTCTCGGTTCTATTATAATATCATCATAAATAAGCAGAGACTGATCATCGTAATTAAAAATACTCATATCATGATCAAAACAATTTATCTTCAGTGTTCGCTTATATTTTCCTTCCAATGAATAGACTTGGATAAATTGGGAGCAAACATAGATTTCTTCCGCTTTCTCATCCAAAATTGTCCCATTCTTGATCCATGTATATTCCATTCCGCTTCCTCCTTTATGGTTAAAATGAGATTTCAACTTTCCGGTGTGTCGGTCGAACAAGTAAATATCTCCTAATTGAAACTCATGAACCAAGATATATTTGTCGCCAACTGCCGAAAGTGCAGCATTTCCACTTAATAGAATATCATCCGTTGTTTCCAGCGGAACATATTCTACTGAAGCCATATCCTGAAGATTCAGTTTCTCCAATGGATAGTTCTTAGATACATCAACTACCGGCAAACTACCAGATTGTGATTGCATTCCTTGGCTTCCTGCCAACAGAAGCATGCAAACGAGGAAAAATACTTTTGTTTTCATAATCGTATCATTTTGATATTTCACTTCTTCGGCTTCACCAACATAATCACCCGGTTATCATCTTCACCCAATTTTGCGGCGATATCCTTCAGTTTGCCTTTCAACTTTCCTTCTTTATAATCTTTGCAGAGATCGAAAGCATCAATTGTAGCCCATAATTCGCCTTTGGCATTTATAGGAGTGAACATAACCATATATAATTCCCTTTTATAGGAATAATCGCCATTGTATATGATGTAACTGAAAAAATCCTTTTCCTGGGTATCATACATAAAATACGTTCTCGGAAATCCTTCTTCTTTTCTAAAGTCGTACACATTCTTTACGCTTTCCATGAAATAATAACGATCGGAAATTAGCCTTAAAATCAGGAATAATTCTGGATCCAAGGTATGAACAGGCGGTGTCTTTGCTATAAACGGACGCAAACTGAAGTCGGGCATTAAAGTATAGATCGTATCTGAAGAAGGTTCTAACAGAATCCAATTGTTATTATAAGGAATTATTCTACTATAATTTCCTGGTCCAGCTGATCTTGTATTTCCTTCAAGTCTTAAAATTTGAATAAATAGATTTTTCTCTTTAAAGGGAACTTTAATCTCTTTGGTTATACTTCCGTTTTGTTTCGATATAAGTAGAAACGGTATTTCATCATTACATATATCGTAACAAATCAGATTCTCTTTATCATAATTGAATATTCCCCAATAAAACTGAGAATTACCTTTATCATTCTGCTTAAAACTCCGTTTAAAATTTCCTTCTAAATCATAAACTTCTATTCTTTTTGCATGGTGATCATTTACAAACAGTTCATCGTTTTCTTCATCTAATGTAATACCACTAAATGATATGTATTCTTCTGCTCCTTGTCCTTTACGGTTTATCTTACGAATGGCTTTCCCTTTCCGGTTGTACACAAAAATATCACCATCCTTCCTATAATTTGAGACTATTATATATTTTTCTCCAACAGCCTGTACATACCCTTGGTTAACAAACTCATCGTTTGTTTCCAACGGAATGTATTCAACATCCATAAAGTCCTGAAGAACCAGTTCTTTTTTAGGTGAATAACTGCTTTTGGTTACATCAACTGTTATAAAACCATCAGTCGATGTATTGTCACTTCCGCAACTTGTCATTACAAGCAGAAGGATTGTCTCGATAAAGATTAATGTTTTCATAAGCGAGAGATTATAGGTATTTAAAATTCAATCAGTTCTTTTTATGCTTTTATTCCCGCATTTTTATCCTTTTCTCGTTACATTTCATATTTTTGACATATGTCGAAAAGCTTTACCACATTTGTCAAAAAGCTTTAGCACATATATGGAAAAGCTTTACGACTACTGTCAAAAAAT
>NZ_JAXKBY010000013.1:0-6727 GCF_036552745.1 Faecalicoccus sp. | reverse complement strand
GTTTTCCTTCTTCTTTGACAACTTTTCCGGCTGCCATAGAATGCTGACGAATCAATTCATGAAGTTCCTGACGATCGCCACCGGCTTTGACCGCATCCATCATGATATTTTCGGTAGCCATGAAAGGAAGCTCTTTTTGAAGATTGGCTTCGATGACTTTTGGATACACAACTAAACCATCTGTGATGTTTAAGTACAAATCCAGGATGCCATCAGTAGCTAAGAAGGCTTCCGCAATGCTGATACGTTTATTGGCGGAATCATCCAAGGTTCTTTCAAACCATTGCGTGCTGGCAGTAATAGCCGGGTTTAACGCATCGCACATGACATAGTTGCTTAAAGCGGCAATACGTTCAGAACGCATAGGATTGCGCTTATAAGCCATAGCACTGGAACCAATCTGACCTTTCTCAAAAGGTTCTTCAATTTCTTTCATGTGCTGCAGCAGGCGAATATCGTTGCTGAACTTATGTGCACTTTGTGCGATGCCCACCAAAACACTTAAAACCTGCGTATCGTATTTTCGTGTATAAGTCTGCCCGGAAACAGGGAAGTAAGCATCATAACCAAGCTTTTCACAGATCTTGGCATCCAGGGCTTTTACTTTATCGGTATCGCCTTCAAAAAGCTCCATAAAGCTTGCCTGTGTACCGGTAGTTCCTTTACATCCTAACAGTTTTTTATTTTCCAAGAGATGTTCGATCTCCAGATAATCCATATACAAATCCTGTGCCCATAAGCTGGCTCGCTTACCAACGGTAGTTGGCTGGGCCGGTTGAAAATGCGTGAAAGCTAAACAAGGCATATCCTTATACTTTAAGGCGAATGTTTTTAATTCAGCCAAAATGTTTACAATCTTGGTCTGAACTAAACGCAAGGCTTTATGCATGATGATCAGATCGGTATTATCGCCGACATAACAGGAAGTAGCACCTAAATGAATGATTCCTTTTGCCTTAGGGCATTGTTGCCCATAAGCATAAACGTGAGACATTACATCATGACGCACGATCTTTTCACGCTCTTTCGCAACATCGTAATTGATATCATCTTTATGTTCAATCAGTTCGTCGATCTGCTCATCAGTGATATCCAAACCGAGCTCTTTTTCACTTTGTGCAAGTGCGATCCAGAGCTTTCTCCATGTCTTGAATTTTTTATTGTTGGAGAAAATAGCCTGCATTTCTTTTGAGGCATATCTCTGAGAAAGAGGAGACTGATAAAATTCATTCATTCTATTCACCAAACCCCATTCGTTTAAAGACTTCCTGATAAGCGCCTTCCGGATCCCCTAAATCACGACGGAATGTGTCTTTATCCAAATGTTTACCTGTTTTCATATCCCAATAGCGACATGTATCTGGACTGATTTCATCCGCAAGAACAATTTGTCCATCGCTTGTTTTTCCAAATTCCAGTTTAAAGTCGATCAGTTCGATGCCAATCTGGGCAAAGAAATCTTTAAGCACATCATTCACTGTAAAGGCATATTTTGTGATCGTATCGATTTCTTCCTGTGTAGCAGCACCGATGGCTCTGGCCATATAAGAGTTGATCAGCGGATCTCCTAAATCATCATCTTTATAGCTGAATTCCAAAGTAGAGCATTTCAATTCAGTTCCTTCCGGAATTCCTAAACGTTTAGAAAAGCTTCCGGCTGCCTTATTACGAATGATCACTTCCAATGGAATGATCGAAACACGTTTTACCACTGTACGACGATCATCCAGCTCTTCTACAAAGTGTGTAGGTACACCTTTTTCTTCCAAAACCTTCATCAAGTAGTTTGTCATGCGGTTGTTGATGGCACCTTTTCCAACGATCGTACCTTTCTTTTGACCGTTAAATGCTGTCGCATCATCTTTGTAGTCAACGATCACACAGTTTGGATCGTCTGTGGCATAGACTTTTTTGGCCTTACCTTCGTAAATCATGTCCATTTGTTTCATGTCATTATCCTCCATCTGTAACAGTACTATTATACTTTAGTGATATAGGCAATTCAATGTCAATTTCCCAACGTTTCACTTTTTTAGAGAGCTATTTTCTTGAACAAGAAACACTTTTGAACATGAAATCTGTCTGGAGAAAAAGGTATTCTATAGATACTGCTAGACACATATTGTATAATAGGGGATGGGAGCGTGAAGTATGAAAACATTATCGATAGTATCGACAAAATTAAGTGCCTTTCTTTTACGATTGATTGGCCGTGGTGGTTCTTTACCAGGCTCAATCGGTTTAAAAATAGATTCAAATATTTTATCTGAATTATCCTTTTCTGGCCCTATCATTCTTGTCACCGGAACAAACGGAAAAACAAGTACCGCCAATATGATTGCCGATGTTTTATCAACAGCCGGATATGATGTAATCTCTAATCGAAAAGGCGATAATTTAAAAGCCGGTATCGTAACTACTTTATTGACACAGGCAACACTTACAGGAAAAGTTAAAGCCACCGCCTGTGTTCTGGAAGTTGATGAGTTAAACATTCGACATATTTTATCGGCAATACCGGTTACGGCCCTGGTTATAAATAACTTTTTCAGAGATCAGTTAGATCGTGCCAGAGAAATGGAGCAGTTGATTCATTCCATTGAAAATGTACTGCCTGAGTATGATAAAGAATTGATTTTGAACGGAAATGATCCTAATGTACTACGTTTAGCACTTTGTGCACCAAAAGCGCATTGTACATATTTTGGAATTGACAAAAATCAATATTCTGTGGCATCCACTAAAGAAGCCAGCGAAGGAAAATTCTGTCCAAAATGTGGTCATAAACTGGAATATGAGTATTATCAGTATTCACATATCGGTTCTTTCCACTGTTCAAATTGTGATTTTAAAACACCATCACTGGATGTTTGTTTACAAAATATTGATCTGGAAAAAGAAACATTTGTGTACGACAATCAAACCATACATTCACCATATGAAGGGATGTATTCCATGTATAATTGTGCTGCCGTGATTGCCCTTGCGCAGTTTTTACACATTGATATAAAATATGTCTTATATGTCTTTCAACATGCGCCGCAGCCAAAGGGAAGAAATGAGCATTTCAAGAAAGATCAAAAGGAATGTATTTTGAATTTGATCAAAAATCCAACCGGTGCCAATGAAGTCATGAAAGTTATTGATAAGGACGAAGACGATAAGGTTGTCTGTATCGTTTTAAACGATCATGAGCAAGATGGTACGGATGTCAGCTGGATCTACGATACTTTCTTTGAAAAGGTTTGTAAGCCTTCGACAAAAAAAGTCGTTTGTACAGGAACCAGAGCCTATGATATGGCTTTGCGCATCTATTATGAAAACTATAAGGGACCGATTGAAATTGCCGAATCAATCGAGCAAGCTATTCATTCCTCTCTTTCTGACAGTTTAAAATGTTATGCGATTGCGACATATACGGCCTTATTGCCAACGCGAAATGCCATAGTAAAGGAGATGTCAAAATGAGCCACTCAATAAAAGTATGTTGGATGTATCATGACATCATGGATCTTTACGGAGACAAAGGAAACATGATGGTTTTACAAAAGCGATGTGAAGATCGCCAGATTGATTTTCATCTGGAAACTTGTGCTATCGGCGAAAAGAAAGATCTTTCATCGTTTGATCTGGTGTTTTTAGGTGGCGGCGCCGATAAAGAACAAATCAGTTTAATTCCTGATTTATTAAAACGTAAAGAAAACATCCAGAAAGCCATGGACGAAAACACCTTTATTTTATTGATCTGTGGCGGTTATCAGCTCTTTGGTCAATACTATATTGCCGCTGATGGATCTCGTATTGAAGGTCTTAAATTTTATGATTATTATACGGATACCGGAAAGCAGGGAACTCGTTGTATCGGAAACATTATCATTGATGCGAAATTAGATGAACTTCACACAAAGATCATTGGCTTTGAAAACCATGGCGGGCAAACATTACATGTTACACATCCACTTGGTAAAGTCTTACATGGGTTTGGTAATGCCTTTGATGCCGGCTATGAAGGATTTTATGATGGGAAAATTCTGGGTACTTATCTGCATGGGCCGTTATTGCCTAAAAATCCAGATGTTGCGGACTTCGTGATCACAAAAGCCATTCAGAAAAGAAATCCTGATTTTACGATAAACGATTTAAAACCGCTGGATAATACGTTTGAGGAAAACGCAAGAAAGGCGTTATTAAAACGATTCCAGATTCAGGAATAGGAGGAAGTGTTTTATGAAAAAAATACTGTCTGTATTATGTTCGATCTTTATCGTTTTACTGTTTACCGGTTGTCAGGAAAAGGATCCGACAATCTCTTTAAAAAAGGATGTAACCTTTGAATTAAAAGATGTTATGACGATTACCAACGATGAATCCAATTCAATCTATTATTACTATATGGCAACGATCACCAACGATTCAAAGGATACCTATTCGACCAATGACGTTGTATATTCCATAACCGATGATGGCAAAGAACATTTAAATCCTATTGACCAACATGAATCGATGCCGATCACAACGGTCTTACCAGAACAAACTGCCTATGTCTATGGATATATCGGCTTCCCCAATAATAATCAAAATGACATGGGATTCTATTTTAAGGATTCAGGTGAGTTCTTATCCTTTAACAACGTTAATGTTCGTAAGGCAACGAATCAAGATATCAAGGAATCAGAGGATTTGGAATTTACGATGTACGAAGACAATGCCTTAAAGATCGAAATCAATGCCGAGGATGTAAAAGCACAGTTTGAAAATGGAAAGACAACACTATCGGATTTGAAAATCACCTATACCAATAAAACCGAACAACAGATCGTTGTTCCTTATCTGGTACCTAAAGCAGATCTAAATGGAATCTTACTTACAAATTATACGGATAAAGGTGATTTTTCTTCCATGAATGAAGATAAAATCAAAAAAATTGATTTTACAACCAATGGATTAGTCCCTAAGACCGATCCAATTGAGGGTAAAGCCTTTGGATACATGGTTGAATATTTAGATCCGGAGCAGAGCATTGAATGTAACGTTGGTTTTACATTCGAGAATGCTGCCATCAACTATCAAAGCAAGAATAAAGATTGCTTCGATATTCATTTGGTTTCCAGTGCCTTTGGCATTACGCATGACATGACGGTTTCATATTAATAACACAAACAAGACAGGACGATTTGAATACAGTTTTCAAAATACTCCTGTCTTTTTTTACTTTCTCGGTTTTCCTGTAGTTTTACGGATGATCAGTTCCGGTTCATATTCCAGACGCAATATATAAGGATGTGACTTTTGCGTATTATTTTTTAGATGTTTTTTATAGATGATATCGACTGCTTCTTTTCCTTTTAAAAACGTTGCATGTTCGATTGTTGTCAACGAAATATTCGGAAGAGAAGACATCAGAATATTATCAAAGCCAGCCACGGAAAAATCCTTCGGAACTTTATAACCCTCACTTTTCAAAGCCGATAATACGCCTAGTGCTGTCATATCGTTATTGGCCAAAAAGGCAGTGGAATCCGTTCCTTCTTCCAAAGCTTCCATGGTGAGTTCGTAACCAACCTGATATTCGATATTTTCGGTCTGAATGCTTTCGTACTGCGCTAAAGACATGGTTTTTAATTGGATGTTTTGAACATCCTTACCTTGATCTTCAAAGGCATGAATCAATCCTTCATAACGATGGATACGAGAAATTTCTTTACCCATGACAGGTGCAGAGATAAAGGTGATATTCTCATGTCCCAAGTTAAGCAGATATTCACCCATTAAATGACCGGCTCTTACACCATTTAATTCCACCGAGTCAAAACGACTGCCCTGTGGTTTATCACCGATAGAGACAACCGGCATTCTTTTAAACAAAGCGTTTGCCTTTGAAATCTTGGTAGGGGGATAGAGATAGATGATGCCAGCTAAATCCAAATTGGATAAAAGCTCATAGTAAGAGTCTTCCTGTTGTACATTTCGCATGGTCGTAATCGTAAAGACCGAGTAATTATGCTTCTTTGCCTCGTAAACGATAGAATGAATCAAAGTCGCATAATAGCTATTTGAAAGGTGAGGGGCAATCACTACAATTGTTTGATGAAGATCTTTCTGACTTGATTTCGACTTGTGGATTTCATTTTTATAGCCTAGCTTTTTGGCAGCCTGCAATACGATATCCTGTGTTTCTTTGGAAAAGGAAACATTCTCTTTATGTGAAAGGATCATTGAAACGGTAGATTGTGACAATCCGGTATATTCGGCAATATCACGTGTTGTTATTTTTTTACGTTTTCCCATAATGTTCTCCTTAAAATTTTGATTTATTTTGAATAATCAATTTCAATTAATCAAATTATTTTTGATTACTAATATTATACTTTTGATTAATTGGTTGTGCAAAAAAAAACGTTAAAATCAGGACTTTGATCATTCTAAAAAGTCAATGAATTTTTCAATGAATTAATCAGATATTTTGATTAATTAAAAATGCCTGAAAATCCTATATTTAAAGGCATTTACAAGTTTGACAACCTATTTTATGTGGGTTAGATTTACAGTGTATGAATACTATGGATGGAGGGGTACTATGTACGATGTAATCATAATTGGAGCCGGTGTCAGCGGTAGTGCAATTGCCCGTGAATGTTCACGCTTTCCGCTAAAAATTGCGGTTCTTGAAAAGTGTGAAGACGTTTGCTGCGGAACTTCCAAGGCAAACAGTGCAATCATTCATGCT
>NZ_JAXKBY010000012.1:0-4311 GCF_036552745.1 Faecalicoccus sp. | reverse complement strand
TCCTAGAATATCAAAATATAAGGAATCACTTAAAAACAAAGCCCAATCAGCATAATACCAATTGGGCAAGAATTTTTACTTATTTAATGTGTCCACTTGACAGGGACCAGATCATAGTTCCCTCTTTTCGTTTTACCACCATCAAACAGTCGATCCAGCATCTTTTTTATAAGATATAGTAAAGACTGTAGCAATAAAGTGATGATTGCATTTATTAATTTTTCCATTGGGCCATTCACCTCCTTCGGCCATAGGCTAAGGAATTGATGATGGTCTTTTTATTTTATATGATTTGTTAATTTGAAATGTTGCTTAAATACAGTATTGCCATGAAATCGGAACGAAAACTTTTATACATACCTTTATAGAAGATAAAGTGTTAGAAAAATTAAAGAATAAAATTACGAAGACTTTTCAACTTGTTTATAAAAATGTTGAAACCAGTGAAAATCAACAAAAAAAACATTTGTGATAGAGATATAAATAGTAGTGAAAAAGAGTTATTTTATCCGTTTTCTTTTTATGCAATGAAAGAAATAGTTTAAAAAGAAATATTGTCAAAAATGATAAATTTTAGGATGGATTTTTTCATTTTACAATTGATAAAAACTTCACAACGTTTTACGTGCATTGTAGGACACTTTGTTTTATACTAGACACGAAAGAGGTTGTGAAAAATGATAATTAATGAACTAGAAGGAAAAGTAAAAGGAAAAGGAATCCGTATTGTATTTACAGAAGGATGGGATCCACGTGTACAAAGAGCTGTCATTGATTTGCAGGCTAACGATGTTGTACATCCGATTTTGTTAGGTTCTCCGGAACAAATTCAGAAATGTTCTGAAGAAAATGGACTGGATGTTTCTAACATCGAACAAATCAATCCATTAAACTATGATGGTATTGAAGAAATGGCTGTAAAAATGGTTGAACTTCGTCGTGGTAAAATGGATCTGGAACAGTGCCGTAAGGCATTACAGGCTTCCAACTACTTTGGAACTATGTTAGTGCAGATGGGAATTGCCGATGGTTTGTTAGGTGGTGCGACTTACTCTACAGCCGATACGATTCGTCCGGCATTGCAGCTTGTCAAAACAGCACCGGGACAGCCATTAGTAAGTTCTTGTTTCTTATTGGTCAAAGGCTCTGAACAATACATCATGGGAGATTGTTCCATCAATATCAATCCTACACCGGATGAATTGGTTGAAATCACTGTACAGACAGCCCATACAGCTCGTCAGTTTGGTATCGAACCTAAAGTAGCCTTGTTGTCTTACTCCAGCATGGGCAGTGCCAAGGGTGAATGTGTTGCCAAAATGGCCGAAGCCGCTACACGTTTAAAACGTATGCCAATCGATTTTGAAGTTGATGGGGAAATGCAGTTTGACTGTGCCGTAGCACCGGAAGTTGCTGCTTTAAAGGCTCCAAATTCAAAGGTTGCCGGACATGCCAATACGTTTATCTTCCCTAATCTTTCCAGTGGAAACATCGGATATAAGATTGCCGCTCGTTTAGGTGGATGGCAGGCCATTGGACCGGTATTACAGGGATTGAATGCACCGATTAATGACTTATCTCGTGGATGTACTTCACAGGAAATCTATAAAATGGCTATCGTTACCGCTGCTCAAAAAGCATTAGGTATTTAGTTAACCTCAAATTTGACTGTTGGTTCTTTTGAACCGACAGTTTTTTTGTTATACTGTGAATTATGAAAACAGTAGAAAAATTTCCTTATGATGTAGATTTTGGTGCCATTATGGACTATGTCGATGATCGGTTTATGCTGGTGATCAAAGATGAATCCTGGAGTGATGAAGAGATTGCACTTTTACAAAAAGGCGCAAAGCTTCATTTTTGTTACACGATGGATATCGTCATATTCATTTTTGAGGGTGGGGATATCGACAGCAGTGATTTTTATTTTAATGTACAGGACTGTGATGCCAAAGATTCGCTTTTGAATCAAGAAATCTTAGATGTGGAACTTCTTTTGGTCAATGCCGCTAATGAGGTATGCTTTAAGAGAAGAAAGACCTTGACCAAAGAACAGAGTGAAAAGATCTTGGCTCGACTGCATCACCAAAATACTGTGACATTTATGCCGGATGAATTTGATGTCAATGTGCAGGGACTGCAGGATGCCTATGAACCATTTGAACTGGAAAAGTATGCGGTAGTCAGCCTGCCGTTTTAGGAGGAGAGAACATGAAAGCAATTATTACCGTGATCGGAAAAGATAAAGTTGGCATTTTGGCAATGATCGCCAACGAATGTGCCAAAGCCAACATCAATGTATTGGATGTGAGTCAAACGATCGTAGATGGCTTTTTCACAATGACTATGAGCGTAGATTTAGAAAACATGGAAACTTCTTTGTCTTCTTTTAGTGATCATATGGATCAGTTAGGGAAAGAAAAAGATCTTGTGATCCGTGTTATGCATCAGGATATCTTTGATTCCATGCATAAAATCTAGGAGGGCTTATGCAGACAAAAGAAATACTAGAAACGATCAAGATGATCGATGAAGAATATTTGGATATTCGTACCATTACCATGGGGATCTCTTTGTTGGATTGTATGGATACCGACATTGATAAAAGCTGTGAAAAAATTAAAAAGAAAATCTGTTCCAAGGCAAAAGATCTTGTCAAGGTGGGCAATGAGTTCGGGAAGGAATATGGGATTCCGGTCGTTAATAAACGAATCAGTGTGACGCCTATATCGATGTTGGTGGCAGTATCTGGTGGAGATCCGGTCAAATACGCACTGACACTGGAAGAATGTGCACAGGAACTGGGTGTTGATTTTATTGGAGGTTTCAGTGCCTTAGTACAAAAGGGATATGCCAGTGGGGATAAAGAGCTGATTGAGGCCATTCCTGAAGCTTTGGCGAAAACACAGCACGTTTGTGCCAGTGTCAATGTGGGATCGACAAAGGCCGGTATCAATATGGATGCCGTAAAACAGATGGGACTGATTGTAAAAGAATGTGCCCGGTTGACCAAAGATGATCATTGTCTGGGTGCTGCCAAGCTTGTGGTTTTCTGTAATGCAGTTGAAGATAATCCGTTTATGGCCGGTGCCTTTCATGGTGTAGGAGAAGCGGACTGTGTAATCAATGTTGGTGTCAGCGGACCGGGTGTGGTTCGTGCCGTTCTTTCCAAAGCCGATAAAAACCTGCCTATGGATAAGATTGCCGATCTGATCAAGCGTACAGCCTTTAAGATTACTCGTATGGGGCAGCTTGTAGGTACGGTAGCTTCAGAAAAACTCGGTGTGCCTTTTGGTATTGTGGATCTATCTTTGGCGCCAACACCGGCTATCGGTGACAGTGTGGCATATATTTTGGAAGAAATGGGCTTGGAAACCTGCGGAGCTTATGGCACAACGGCATGTCTTGCCATGTTGAATGATGCGGTCAAAAAGGGTGGTGTCATGGCCACTTCCAATGTCGGCGGTTTATCTGGTGCTTTTATTCCGGTCAGCGAGGATGCCGGTATGATCCATGCGGCTAAAGCCGGTGTCTTATCTTTGGAGAAACTGGAAGCCATGACCGCAGTATGCAGCGTGGGTCTGGATATGATCGTTGTTCCGGGCGATACTTCGGCTTCGGTCATCAGCGGTGTGATTGCGGATGAAGCGGCCATCGGTATGGTCAACTCCAAAACGACAGCGGTTCGTATCATTCCGGCTATTGGAAAAGAGGTCGGGGAAGAGGTAGATTTCGGCGGGCTTTTGGGCTCCGGTCCGGTTATGCCGATTCGCCAGACCAAAAACGATGTCATGATCAATCGTGGGGGTCGTATTCCGGCACCGTTACAGTCTTTGAAAAACTAAATGTAAGCGATTTTCAGAAAATATTTTCAAAACTTTTCAATTTTTTGTTGCAAAAAAGGATTTCGTGTGTATAATTATGTCCATAAAGACAAAGAAGAGAAGGAGTACAGATGGTTTCCTTTGCAGAGAGCGAATGGCTGGTGAAAATTCGCAGGAAGAAATCTGGAACGTGTCTTGGAGTCGCATTGTCGAAAGTGTGAGGCAATGATCGTGTGTTCGCGTTAAGAATGAGGTGTCATCCGTATGGCGGATGGAATTAAGGTGGTACCGCGAGTCAATCGTCCTTTGTAAGAAGGGCGATTTTTTTTATAGAAAGGAAGATGCGAATGAGTAAAGAAGACCGACGACGATGCGATAGATTCGCATCCAAAAACAAGTAAACAAAAAAAGAAAAAAATAGAAGAGAGAAAGATGAGGAGAAAACATATGAGAAAATTATTAAAAATGGGATTAGCAGCTGCTATGG
>NZ_JAXKBY010000011.1:0-4898 GCF_036552745.1 Faecalicoccus sp. | reverse complement strand
GTCATCAAACTGGGAAACAATATCACGACCGATCATATCGCACCGGCAGGAGCTAAAGTATTACCGTATCGTTCAAATATTGAAAAGCTTTCCACTTTTGTCTTTGAAAACAACAAGGAACACTTTGATCAAGTCTGCAAAGAAAACCATGGTGGTATTATCGTTGCCAAAGAAAATTATGGGCAAGGATCCAGTCGGGAACACGCCGCTTTAGCACCGATGTACTTAGGTATCAAAGCGGTGATTTGTTGTTCTTTTGCCCGTATTCATAAGGCGAATCTGATCAATTTTGGAATTCTTCCACTCACATTTGAAGATCCAAACGATTATGATCAGATGGGAGATATGGACGATTTGATCCTGGATCACATTCATGATTTATATCAGGATCGAACTCTTGAGGTTTATGATGTGACACAGGATAAACGCTTTAAAGTACATTGTGATTGTACCAATGAGGACTTAGATATGATCATGGCCGGTGGAGCGTTGAACTATATTCGAAATCAACAGGGGACTTTCTAGAAAAGTCTCTTTTTTGTGCAAAAAGTTTCTTAAAAAGTATAAGGCGTTACAGAGGAAAATCAGGGGGTTACAAGGTATAATAAGCATATAGAAAAGAGGGATTGTTCTATGATCATACAAAGTAAAAGAGTCTGGGTATTGAATAACTGGATCGATGCACAGATCGAAGTAGAGGATGGAAAAATCGCGAATATCTATCCTTATGAAACTAAACCAGTCGATAAGGATTACGGAGACAAACGAATTGTACCGGGATTTATTGATGTGCATACACATGGTGCCTATGGTTTTGATACCAACGATGCTGAAGAAGAAGGCTTGCGAAACTGGATGAAAAACATCGTCAAAGAAGGTGTGACCGGTATCTTGCCGACAACAATTACACAGAGTGAAGAAGTTTTGACAAAAGCGGTCAAAAATGTTGCCAAGGTCGTTAAAAAAGGCTATGAAGGTGCAGAAATTATAGGTATCCACTTTGAAGGACCGTATTTGGATCAGGTCTATAAGGGAGCACAGCCGGAACAATATTGTGTAAAACCGGATGTGGAACAGTTCAAACGGTATTATGAAGCCAGTGATCATTTGATCAAGATCATCACTATGGCTTGTGAACACGATGAAAACTATGAGTTGACTAAATTCTGTGTGGATCATGATATTGTCGTAAGTCAGGGACATTCCGGTGCCACTTACAAACAGGCTCGTATGGCCATAGCTCATGGTGCCAAAAGCATGACGCATGTATATAATGGTATGACCAAGTTCCATCATCGTGATCCAGGACTGGTAGGAGCTGCTTTTAGATTCCGTGATGTATATGGCGAAATTATCTGTGATGGCAATCATTCCACCTATGATGCGTTAAATGATTTCTTTACAGCGAAAGGTGCCAATTATTCCGTTATGATCACCGATTCACTGATGGTCAAAGGCTTACCAGCCGGAACAAAAACATTGTTTGGTGGTAATGAAATTGAATTGTATGAAGATGGAAGTGCACACTTGACATCGACAAAAGGATTGGCCGGTTCTACCTTGAATGTAAACAAAGGCTTGGGAATCCTTGTGGAAAAGTCATTGGTTCCATGGCAAACCGCCATTAATTCTTGTACGATCAACCCGGCTCGCATGTTAGGTGTGGATGATCGTAAAGGAAGCATTCAGGCCGGAAAAGATGCCGACTTAGTTGTCTTAAATGATGACTACAGTGTAGAAATGACATACACTAAAGGAAAAGAAGCTTTCTAAACAAATAGAGTGATCAAAAGACAGATTTTAAAAGAGTCTGTCTTTTTTTCTATAAACAATAAGAAACAATAAAAAATTATAGACAAACAATAAAAATATTGGTATATTAAATATGCTTGAGGAGGCTTATTATGGAACTAATTATTGATTCGGCAGATGTGGCACAAATTAAAGTGCTGAAAGAACTATGTACAGTAGCAGGCGTAACGACAAATCCTACGATTTTGACAAAATCAGGAAGAGAAGCAACGGAAGTCATTCAAGATTTGATCGGTATTTTGGATGAAGATCAGAAATTGTTTATCCAGGTCGTAAAGACGGATTATGAAGGTATCATGGAAGAAGCCAAGAAAATTTCCCAGCTTCGTCCTAAGAATATGTATGTAAAGATTCCGGTTACACATGATGGTTTAAAAGCTATCAAGGAATGTAAAAAGTTAGGTATTCACACTTTGGCAACAGCCATTTATACGGCAGAGCAGGCGTTCATTGCGGCTGCCAACGGTGCGGATTATCTGGCACCTTATGTCAATCGTATGTGTAACTATGGTGATGGTGTGGAGACGACAAAAGATTTGATTGAAATGTTGCGCATTCATAATATGCCGGCAAAAGTTGTTGCGGCAAGCTTCAAAAATACGTATCAGGTTCATGAATTGATCAAAGCGGGAATTCCGGCTGTAACTGTACCATGTGATGTATTGTTCAATATGATCAATCATCCGGCTACAACGATTGCCGTAGGTGAATTTACAATGAACTGGCAGAAAGCCTATAATCGTAAGGAATTATTTAAATAAGATAACATTTGGGAGTCAAACTCCCTTTTTTTATGCATTTTGTTTGGAAGCTTTTAAAAGCAAAAGAAGTACAAGGATCATTGAAATACCTAAACCTGTATGGCTGATACCACTTCCAATCACTAAAAGCATCGGTATGGAGGAACCACTGACTTGTAGAATGCCTTTGATAAGCAACATAAGAGCCATAAAGAGCAAAAAGACATTATAGGCAAGAAAACTGGTCGTATAGAGTTTGTTTTGTTTCAAATCCAGTTTGTCATGATATAAGCCAATCAGTAATACAAAGATCATGCCTAGTGCAAATAAGTGAACATGAACAGTAGATAAAGTCGTGTATTGTGTAAAATGAAAGAACTTTGTAAATTCTCGATAGAAGATGCCGGAAGCCATAGCCAATACTGCATAGAGAATTGATAATGTAATGTACTTTTTCATAAAAACCTCCTATTTAGTTGTGTGTAAAAATGATGCATAAACTGTAAACCGGCCAGGCATAATGCCAAACCTAATCCGGTATAAAAAACCGCAATGAATTCAAAGGAGACAAGGTGAAAAACACGAAGGATGATCCCCATGCTCATCATAAAGGCCATCATGATAAAAGATGGTCGATCAAAGAAGAAATAAAAGGGTTGTTTAGATGTATATCCTTGAATTCTAAGTGAATGTTTCTGTACGATTTTGGAAAACATCCACAAAAAGAAAACAAAAACAAGGCTCGATCCCAGAAGATGAAGAATGTTCAGATTGTCTGCATAGCTTTGGATTCCGATCCAAGTCACATTTCCACCGGCAATAAACCATACGATACCTGCTAAAAGAAGCAGTGTTTTTGGTAAGACTTTCATGTGCTTTTCTCCTTTTAAAAATTCTTATAGATTATAGAAAGAATAGAATAGAACGTCAATGTATTTGCCTTCTATACATCTATTTTATTTTATGGTATAGTAGGCAGGAACATGGTGCCCCATACCATGAATCCACTTTGTATAAAACATTGGAAACTATCGAAGTGACAAGGACCCCGGGGGTCCTTTTTTAAGTGCCTGGAGGGATTTTAATGGAAAATAAAATGGGAACTATGCCGATGCCAAAGCTGATGATCACGATGTCCTTGCCAATTATGATCTCTATGCTGGTGCAGGCTTTATACAACATTGTTGACAGTATGTTTGTGGCTCGTTTATCGCAGGATGCCTTAGCTGCCGTATCCTTGTGCTATCCGGTTCAGACGATCATGATTGCGATTGCCTGTGGAACCGGTGTTGGATTTAATACCTTATTATCAAGATGCCTGGGTGAAAGAAATACAGATAAAGCCAATCAGGTTGTTTTACATGGTTTGATGATTGCCCTTGTCAACTGGCTTCTATTTGTTGTGCTGGGATTTTTATTGGCTCGTCCGTTTTTAATGTTGTTTTCTGGACAGGAAAATGTGATCGACATGGGTGTTGTATATTTGCAGATTTGTACTACGCTTTCTTTTGGTGTTTTTATGCAGATTACGTATGAGCGCATTCTACAGGCCAGCGGTCAACCTGTATATAATATGATCATGCAGGGAATTGGTGCTATAGTGAATATCGTTCTTGATCCGATCTTTATTTTTGGCTATTTCGGTATTCCGGCCATGGGTGTTGCCGGTGCCGCTCTTGCGACAGTCTTAGGACAGATCATTGCGATGTTGTTAGGGATTTGGATCGTTCAAAAAAAGACGCAATCCATCCAAATTCATATCCAATCCTTTTTTCTGGATTTTTCTATATTAAAACAAATTTATAAAATTGGATTTCCGGCCATTCTGATGCAATCGATCATGAGCTTTATGACCGTCTTTATGAATCAGATCTTAGTTCCTTTTTCCTTATTGGCCGTCAACGTCTTCAGCATTTACTACAAACTTCAGCAGTTTGTCTTTATGGCGGTTTTAGGGATGACCAATGCGCTGGTACCGATTTTAGCGTACAACTATGGTGCAAAAGCTTATTCTCGAATTCAACAGGCCATCCGTATTTCTTTGGGATTAAGCATTGTGATCATGGCTGTGGGTACATTGATCTTTCAGATTTTTCCATCGCAGCTTTTATTACTTTTTGATGCCAATGTGTCGATGATGGAAATGGGGATACCGGCTTTACGCATCATATCGTTTAGTTTTGTGTTTGCGGGAATCTCCATGGTGCTTGGCTCCGTGTTTCAGGCTTTGGGCCATCCGAATACTTCCTTGTGGATCACTTTATTAAGACAACTTGTTGTTCTGGTTCCTCTTACCTATGTTTTCGCATCTATATTTGGCTTGAATATCTGTTGGCTTTCCTTTGT
>NZ_JAXKBY010000010.1:0-6109 GCF_036552745.1 Faecalicoccus sp. | reverse complement strand
GTCTGGAAGACCGGGACCGGTTTTAATCGATATTCCAAAAGATGTACAGATTGCCGAATATGAATATACGAAGATGCCGGTTGTAGAAAAAGAAGAGCAACGTAAACCTAAAACGTATAAGCTGGAAAAACTTGCCAAGATGATCAAGGAAAGCCAAAGACCATTCATTTATGTAGGTGGCGGTGCTTTGGTAGCTGATGCAACGCAGGAAATTGAGCAACTTGCCAATGTGATGGATGCACCAATCGGTTCCACCTTGATGGGACTTTCTTCTGTATATCACAACAATCCTCGCTTTTTGGGAATGGTCGGAATGCATGGACATTACGCCAGCTCCAAGTCTTTGAGCAAAGCTGACCTGTTGATCGTTATTGGTGCTCGTTTCTCGGATCGTGCTACCGGTGATGTCAATAAATATGGAAACCGCACAAAGATCGTACATATTGATATTGATCGTGCGGAAGTGGATAAAAACATCATTGTGGATTTAGGAATCGGCGGCGATGTCAAAGAAGCTTTGCAGGAGCTTTTACCGATGTTGGAAACAAAGTCCAATGTAGAATGGCAGAAGCAAATTGAAGCGTTAAAACAGGAAGAAGCTCAACAGTTTGAAAGGACAGTTTCTCTAGATACCTTAAATCCTTATACACTGATTACAGAAGTTCAAAAATATACGACACCGGATATGCCGATTGCGACTGATGTAGGACAACATCAGATGTGGGTCGCTCAGTATTACCAATTCAATAAACCGCGTACATTTATTACCAGCGGTGGTTTGGGTACCATGGGATTTGGTTTGGGAGCTGCTATCGGTTCTGCTTTGGCAACGGGCAAGAAAACAGTTTTATTTACCGGAGATGGAAGCTTTGGTATGAATATGAATGAGCTTTCCACGTTGTCGAAACTACAGGCACCTGTCGTGATCATCATCATGAACAATGGTGTATTAGGTATGGTACGTCAATGGCAGAATCTGTTCTTTGACAAACATTATTCCGAGACCAATCTTTCCGGTATGCCGGATTATCAAAAATTGGCGGATGCCTTTGGTATTCCATCGTATCGTATTACCAATATGGATGAGCTTCATGAAAATATAGAAAAAGCCATGCATACAAATGGACCGGTTTTGGTAGATTGTCTGATCGATAAAGATGAAATGGTATTGCCAATGCTGCCACCGGGTGGATCATTTGATGATATCATTACGGAAATGGAGGAGAACTGATGGAAAATCGTTTTGTGATTGCCTTACTTGTTGAAAACAAGTCCGGTGTATTGACACGTATCAGTTCTATGTTCACCCGTCGTGGATTCAATATTGATTCGTTGACGGTTGGACGAACCGAAGATCCTCGCTTTTCCCGTGTTACGATCTGTGCACAGGGTGATGATGCCACACGTAAACAGATCATGAAACAGGCCAGAAAGCTTTATAACGTACATGAAGTAAAGTTAATGCCAGAGGATGACAGCGTTCGAAGAGAACTGGCGTTGATCAAATTAAGAAACAAGCAGGAGACAAGAAGTGATATTTTGTCGGCCGTGGATATTTTCAGAGGAAAGATCATTGATTTTTCTCCGAATACACTATGTGTAGAAATTACCGGAAACACATCGAAGATCGAAGCGTTTATCACCGTAGTTAAACCATTGGGCATTTTGGAGATGTGTCGAACCGGTATTACCTCTTTGGAAAGAGGTTGTAAGTATTTAAATTCAGAAACGCAAACATTTGAAGACAGTCAAAAATGTAAAGAGTAAAGAAAAGGAGTGTTTACAATGTCTAAAATTTATTATCAGCAGGATTGCGATATCCAGAAACTGGATGGGAAGAAAGTAGCCATTATCGGTTATGGTTCTCAGGGGCATGCGCATGCTCTAAACCTGAAAGATTCCGGTGTGGATGTAGTAGTCGGGTTGTACGAAGGAAGCCGTTCTATTGAAAAGGCGAAAAAACAGGGATTGGAAGTTATGAGTGTTGCGGATGCGACAAAAGCCAGTGATATCATCATGATCCTGATTCCGGATGAAAAACAAAAACAAGTCTATGAAAGTGAAATTGCCCCGAATTTAACGGCTGGAAAGACATTGGCATTTGCCCATGGCTTCAATATTCATTTTGGATGTATCGTTCCACCTAAGGATGTCAATGTAATCATGATCGCACCAAAAGGGCCGGGACATACTGTACGTAGTGAATATGAAGCAGAAAAAGGGGTTCCTTGTCTGATTGCGGTAGAACAGGATGCCACAGGAGATGCCTGGGATCTTGGTTTAGCCTATGCGGCCGGAATTGGTGGAAGTCGTGCCGGTGTATTGGAAACGACATTTAAGACTGAAACTGAGACAGACTTATTTGGAGAACAGGCAGTGCTTTGCGGTGGTGTCTGTGCTTTGATGCAGGCTGGTTACGAAACACTTTGTGAAGCCGGCTACGATCCAAAGAATGCTTACTTTGAATGTATCCATGAAATGAAGCTGATCGTTGATCTGATCTATCAGTCTGGTTTTGCGGGAATGCGTTATTCTATTTCCAATACAGCTGAATATGGTGATTACATTACCGGGCCAAAGATCATTACTGAAGATACAAAGAAAGCGATGAAGAAGATCTTGAGCGATATTCAGGATGGAACATTTGCCAAGGATTTCTTACTGGAAATGTCACCATATGGAAACCGCGTACACTTCAATGCGCTGCGTAAAAAAGCAGCCGATCATGACTGTGAAAAAGTCGGAGAAGAAGTACGTTCTTTATACAGCTGGTCCGATGAAGACAAGCTGATCAATAACTAGTATTTTCATTAGACAATCCTCTGGATTGTCTAATGCTTTAATAGGAGGAATTAAACGAGATGTCAAGTAAAGCTATGAAGGAGGGCTTTGATAAAGCCCCACAGCGCTCTTTGTTGCATGCTCTGGGATTGACCAATGAAGAAATTGAGAAGCCCTTAGTAGGAATTGTCAGCTCATATAACGAAATCGTACCCGGACATATGAATCTGGATAAGATTACTGAAGCAGTAAAAATGGGAGTGGCCATGGCCGGAGGTACACCAATCGTTTTCCCGGCCATTGCGGTTTGTGATGGTATCGCCATGGGACATGCCGGTATGCGTTATTCTCTGGTAACACGTGATCTGATTGCGGACTCAACGGAAGCGATGGCTTTGGCGCATGCCTTTGATGCCCTGGTTATGATTCCTAACTGTGATAAAAACGTGCCTGGTCTTTTGATGGCTGCTGCTCGTATCAACGTACCGACGATCTTTGTTTCCGGGGGACCGATGTTAGCCGGACGAATCGATGGACATAAAACATCTTTATCCAGCATGTTTGAAGCGGTTGGAGCTTATCAGGCCGGAAAGATTGATGGCAAAAAGCTGAAAGAATATGAATTGAATACGTGTCCGACCTGCGGTTCTTGTTCCGGTATGTACACCGCCAATTCGCATAACTGTTTAACCGAAGTCTTAGGAATGGGACTGGCCGGTAATGGTACGATTCCAGCGGTTTACTCCAAGCGTATTGAACTGGCAAAACATGCCGGTATGCAGGTGATGGAGTTGTATCGCCAAAATATTCGTCCAAGAGATATCATGACCAAAGAAGCTTTCCATAATGCAGTAACAGCGGATATGGCATTAGGATGCTCAACCAATTCGATGTTGCATCTGCCGGCTATCGCCAATGAATGTGGCATTGAAATCGATTTAAAGAAGGTCAATGAAATCAGTGCCAAAACACCAAATCTTTGTCATTTGGCACCGGCCGGTCCAACTTATATTGAGGAACTGGATGCTGCCGGTGGGGTCCATGCCGTCTTAAATGAGCTGGATAAAAAAGGCTTGCTATATACGGATGTTATGACTTGTACCGGTAAGACATTAAAGGAAAATCTGGTTGGTCACATCAACAAAAATTCAGAAGTCATTCGACCTATCGATAAGCCATATTCACAGACCGGTGGTATTGCGGTCTTATATGGAAACTTGGCACCGGATGGCTGTGTTGTCAAACGCAGTGCCGTGGCTGAAGAAATGTTGATGCATGAAGGACCGGCCAAAGTCTATAACAGTGAAGAAGAGGCCATCAAAGGAATCTTTGGACAAGAAGTTAAAGCCGGCGATGTTGTTGTGATTCGTTATGAAGGGCCAGCCGGTGGACCGGGCATGCGGGAAATGTTGTCCCCAACCAGTGCGATTGCCGGTATGGGATTGGATAAAGAAGTGGCCTTGATCACAGATGGACGCTTCTCCGGAGCAACCCGAGGTGCCAGCATTGGTCATGTTTCACCGGAAGCTGTTTCCGGGGGCACGATTGCCTATGTCAAAGATGGTGATTTGATTGCTATCGATATTCCAAATCATACGATTACCTTAAAGGTCAGCGAAGAGGAATTGGCAAAGCGTAAAGAAGAAATGCAGATTCTGAAAAAAGAAAATGTGACAGGTTATTTAAAACGATATACAAAGCTTGTCAGCAGTGCCGATAAAGGAGCTATAATCAACCGATGAGTTTAAAAATCATTAGTGATGTTCAGGCTTTTACCGTATTTAAAGAACTGGAGAAGGATAAAGTAATTCAAAACTTCTATCGTTTATTACGAAAAGAAGACTTGGAGAGTTATGCGACATTTGTGAGTTCTTTATATGAACAAAATACGGATAACTGGACAAGATATCTCGTTTCAAAAGTACTTTCTTTAGAGAATTGTCTGGTTTCTATGGCATGTTCCAAAAAAAGCATCCCGTACTCTATTCGTGAAGCGGCTTCTTTTGAATTGGATATTCTGGAAGAAATGTCACAAATGGAACCGGAAGCTTTCAAAATGAAGGGATTTAAGGCCAACTGGAGCGTAGAACCTACTGATTTAAAAACCATTTATCTGGAGCGCTTAGAACATATTGATCAGTTTGGTTTTGGCGAATATGCGCGTTTTATGACATTCCGCTTAGAAGAAACGGAGGAAAAACCGGGATTCTATTTAAAACCGGTTGCCTATCCAGATCCAATTACTTTCAAGGATTTGATCGGCTATGATCTGCAACGTCAGCAGGTTATCACCAATACGGAGATTTTACTGCAGGGAAATATGGCCAGCAATGTTCTTTTATACGGTGATGCCGGTACAGGAAAGAGTGCTACGGTCAAAGCCATAGCCAATGAATATGCCTCTAAGGGACTTCGTTTGATCGAGTTAGGTAAAAAAGAACTGCATCTGTTGCCAAAGCTATTGGATGTATTAGCTTTAAATCCTTTAAAATTTATTTTGTTTATTGATGATTTGTCATTTCAGGAAAATGATGATGATTTCAGCGCTTTAAAAGCCGTGTTGGAGGGAAGTGTATCGGTACGCTCCAACAATACAGTGATCTATGCGACAAGCAATCGTCGCCATATCGTTCGAGAAACGTTCCAGTCCCGGCAGGGCGATGAGATCCATCGCAATGATACGATGCAGGAAACGATTTCTCTTTCAGAACGCTTTGGGATGAAAGTGTATTATGAAAAGCCAAAGAAGGATCTTTATTTGGATATCGTCTATGGCTTGGCAGATCAATATGGTCTTACGATGGATCGCGAAGTCTTGGCTCTAAAGGCAGAGCAGTTTGCCTTGCGAAAAGCCGGACGATCGGCCAGAGCGGCCAGACAGTTGGTGGAACAATTGTCGGCTTTAGAAGGAAAGGAGGATGTCACATGCTAAGTCTTGATAAAATTTATCATGCCAGTTATGTGCTCAAGGGTGTAGCCCGAAAAACGGACGTTTTACACGCTCCGAAAATCAATCCGGAAGCCAACGTATATTTAAAAACTGAAAATCTTCAAAATACCGGATCATTTAAGCTTCGTGGTGCTTATTATAAGATTTCACAGCTTTCACAAGAAGAAAAGAAAAAAGGTGTGATTGCTTGTTCCGCCGGTAATCATGCACAGGGGGTAGCGTTTGCGGCTACACAAAATGGTATTCCTTCGATTATTTGTCTGCCGGATGGAGCTTCGATTTCCAAAGTGGAAGCAACCAAGGGCTATGGTGCCAAGGTAGAGTTAGTCAAAGGCGTTTATGATGATGCATATAATCGCGCTTTAGAGTTAAGAGATC
>NZ_JAXKBY010000009.1:0-2067 GCF_036552745.1 Faecalicoccus sp. | reverse complement strand
CGATACAATGCATTGTTCTGTATACAAAGAGAAGTACAGGGGATGGATGCCCAGGAAATACTTGTCTATGTCTTAAAGAAGTTGAAGTACTCTATTCATTACTTTTTTATCCGGCAGATTGCAACAGATGCTTTATTTGAAGTTTCTTTTTAATGCTGAATTATGGCTAAATCACCAAACTGTGGGTATAGCGTAAAAAATTAATGAGATTTTATGATTCTAAACCTGAAGAAATATTGGTCTTAGAAGATTCGCCAAGTGGACTGAAAAGTGCAGTCAAGGCAGGCTTGGATGTGGCAATTATAGAGAATAGGTTAACAAAATATATGGTATTTGAGGATGAGATGAAATATAAGTTTAAATCGTTAAAAGAGGTAATAAAAGCGTTATAAGCCTACTAATATTGCTATTTTCACGAAAATTGACTTTTAATACAATCACAAATCTTAATTTAAAAAGTGTGCAGATCACGTAGCTGAACGAACCAGTTTGTGGAATGCACACTTTTTTTAATAGTGGAAATTTATTTACTTGTTTTTATACACGGCCGATCGCATATTGGAAAGCATCCTCTTCGACCTTGCTTGGATCGTATTCTTCCAGGATTTTTCCATAGCGTTCACGATAGTCATTATCAACTTCTGCCTGTGGAATGACCTTGCAGGCTTCATTGAAGAAGTGTTTTGAGTCACGTCCCATTGCTTTACCGCGCTTTGTGTGTTTATCCAATGCCAAATCGATGATTTCCGGAACTTCACCCATTGCAGCCGTTTTAATGACGATGTTCTTTAAGAAATCGCTGGAACGATCTTTTTGGCTGGAACATAAAATACGAATCGCATGGATGAAATACATTGGCTGATCTGGATCATCATAGGCATATTCTTTACGCATCTGATTTAATACATACATATGTCTTGCGGCATCTAAATTTCCGAATCCGACATCTTCAACAGAGATTGTTAACAAACGACTCCACAGCTTTTCCAATAATACAGGGCTTGTTGTGTAAAGCTCATACGCATAACGGCATGCAAGTTCTGTCATGGAACGACGAATGGATTTCTGTAATCCGGAAATGACTTCATCGGCCATTAAACCGTGTTTTGTTTTGGCTTCTGCCCATAAGCTATAATCTTTACTCATGAAAGTACCTCCTTAAATATGTTTTGTTTTACGGAATTTATTATAAGCACGAGCTATTTTTTGTTCAACTAAACAATTTCCCATGGCTTAGGAAAGTTGATTGGGGGTACTTTTTTTTCAATTTCCTAAGGAAAAAGGAAATAAATTATTTGTTTTCCCATAAAAATCACATAAAATAGAGAGCGCCATGACATAGTGGACTTAGTAAAGAGAGAGGAGAAACAAAATGCAAGCAATTCAAAATGCGCTGATTATTACGGAGTGAGAAGTCCACTCAATACGGCAAAATAAGTCCATGTATTACGGTGACGAAGTCCACTTGATTCGTTATACAAGTCCATCAGAAATTAAATTTTTTATCATGATCATTTATAAGTGGCGTAGCCTGGTTTTATTCTATCCTCTTGTTCTATAAGATATGTATGCGATGCTTATCGCATTTTAATATCTTGTGGAATCGGAGGTGTTTTTTTATGCGAGATGTTAAAAGGGTTTTGGAAATGAGATCTCAAAACCATAGTCAGCGAGATATTGCGCGCGCCACAAAAGTATCAAGAGATACAGTTAGAAAAATATTCAATGCCGCTGACTCTAAAAAAATCTGTTGGTCATCTATTCAAGATCTTAGTGAATACGATGTCCAAAAATTATTGTTCGAAGAAGAGGTGAAAATCAATCTGTCAATCAAGCAGCCGGATTTCGACTATGTTCATAAGGAATTGTTGAAACCCGGCACAACGATCAAACTGTTGTGGGAAGAATATGCAGATGCTTGTCGGTCCATCAATGTCCCTTTCTGTTATGAAATGACGATTGTCAAGTGGAAATATTCACTTCTTTGATTATCGTCACTTTTTTTTGAAATCAAGGATATTAGACAGGAAACTTCTTGTCAGAATTATCGGTGATTGGCCACTCTGT
>NZ_JAXKBY010000008.1:0-8143 GCF_036552745.1 Faecalicoccus sp. | reverse complement strand
CGATTAAAGATCGATAAAACTTGATCAGGAATCATAGGTAAAAATCCTCCTCTATAATTCCTTCGGATTATGTTTAAAGATTCCGACTTTTTCTTTGTCAAGCTTTTTTAGATTTTTTTCACAAATAAAAGAGCCTCGCCTCTTTTAGACAAGACTCATAAGATCATGTTTTGCTTAACTTAATGACATTGAGTTTATATAACACCTTTTTCAACTTATCGAACTTTGCACATTCATCTTCCACAAGACTACAAAAACAGTACAGAACGATATCCTGTCATGTATATGTTTGACGGGCATAACCTATTTAATGATGCAGATGCGACCTATGGAACTTCTTGGGGCCTGGAAACATTTTTAAATTCTTATGATAAACCATTTATCATTGTAGGCTTGGAATGTAATCACGAGGGAAATCAACGATTGTCAGAATTTAGTCCTTATACATTTTCAACGCCGTATTTAGGCCATGTTTACGGTAAAGGCGATCAGCTGATGGATTGGATGGTCAATGAACTAAAGCCTTATATTGACTCTCGGTATCGTACGATGCCTTTACGTGAATGTACCGGCATTGGTGGAAGCAGTATGGGAGGTCTTATGGCTTTGTACGGAATTCTTCATTACAATTCGATTTTCTCAAAAGCTGCTTGTCTTTCCAGTGCTGTGTTTGGCTGTAAAGAAAAGATCCTTTCTGAATTTCAGAAAACCAATCTTTCACCGGATACAAGAGTATATTTAAGCTGGGGAACGAAGGAACTGGCTAAAAGTGTATTTCAAGATCAAAGAATCAATGATATGAAGACGCTTGTCAATGAATTTACAGCGCGTAATGCATCTGCTATTTTTCGTCTGATCGAAAACGGTCAACATAATGAAACAACATGGGGCCAACAAAATAAAGCTGTCTTTGATTATTTGTGGCGCTCCTAAAACATCTCAAAAGAACGAACAAATTTTAATTTGATATTCAATTGATCAATAAAGGTTGGAAAGCTTCCGACAGGAGGCTTTTTTCCTTTCTTTTCATCCATTAAAGAATGAATAAGTGTATCTTGTAAAAAGTCATAAATCTTTTCTCTCTGTATGTCGTACTTGTGCTAAAATAAATGATAAAAGAGGAAATAGGTTATGAAGAGAAGAAACAGGGAAAAATACATAGATCATGTCATAAGAATTAAGGGGGAATTTTGATGAAGTATGGTTTATGGGCCGCCAAAGGTGTTGTGTTTCTTTTATTGATCATACTCATGTTGAATGTCTTTAGCGGTCCAAAGATGAGTAAAGAGGATTTTGGTGTTGTGTTATCCAAAGTACAGGAGAATTTAGATTTAAGCACTCTGTTGCAGCAGGATAATCAGGCGATACGAAAAAATTTGGGATTAGATCCGGAAGCGTATGAAAGAATCGTATATTTTAAGATTGATGATGTCATGCAGGCCAATGAATATGTATTGGTGCAGTTTAAGGATCCGGATCAAAAAAATGCGTTTCAACAAGCCATCGAAAGCCGTATTGCCGAGCAGACAAACTTATATGACGGCTATGCGCCGGATCAGGTGCAGTTATTAAAGCAGGCTGTTGTGGATATACAGGCGAATTATGCATTGTATGTGGTCGATACGAATGCCAAAACAATGGATGAACAGTTCTTGGAAAGCTTATAAGGGGGTGCGTGTATGGTATTTAATTCATTGATTTTTATATTTTGTTTCTTACCAGTATCCGTGCTTCTTTATCGCTTCTTGCCATCTCAACTTTTAAAAGATGTTGTTTTGTTTGTGCTGAGCTTATTGTTCTATGCATGGAATGAGCCTTATTATGTTTTATTGTTGTTGCTGAGCATCGCATGGAATTATATCAGTGGTCTGCAGTTGATGCAGGAAGAAGATGAGCGGCAAAGAAAGATAAACTTTTGGTTATCCGTTGCCGTTAATCTTTTGATTTTGGGTGCTTTTAAATATACGAATTTTTTATTGGGCATAGTAGGGCTGGAAGGCTTTGATATCACATTGCCGGTAGGGCTCTCCTTCTTTACTTTTAGTGCTTTGTCTTATCTGGCTGATGTATATAAAGGTACCAGCCCGGCACAGAAAAATCCATTGTATCTAGGATTGTATATTGCGTTCTTTGGAAAGATCACCAGTGGCCCGATTGCCTTTTATCATGATATGGAACATCAGTTTTCGTATCATCCTTTCCAAAGAGAAATGTTTTATTCCGGCACCTTGTTGTTTGTCAAAGGCTTGATCAAAAAAGCGCTTCTGGCAGATCAGTTTGCTCTGGTATTTTCCAGTCTGTCACAAAATACAAGTATGTTGGGAGCCTGGCTTTATGCCCTTAGCTATATGTTGGAAATCTATTTTGATTTTAGTGGTTATAGTGATATGGCCATTGGAATTTCACGCATGTTTGGCTTTGATCTAAAACCAAACTTTGATCATCCGTATGTGGCAGTCAGTGTACAGGATTTCTGGCGAAGATGGCATATCAGCTTATCAAGATGGTTTCGTGATTATGTCTATATACCTTTAGGCGGCAACCGTCATGATTATGTGCGAAATATATTGATCGTATGGTTTTTGACCGGTTTATGGCATGGTGCCAACTGGACATTTATATTATGGGGACTTTATTATGGTGCTTTTATCTTGCTGGAGAAGTTTGTGCTTCGTCCTATTTTGGAGAAACTGCCACGCATCGTAGGTCATCTTTATACTTTAGTTGTCGTATTGATTGGTTGGGTATTTTTCTGTAGTCCAAGTATTATGGATGCGTTTGGAACGATTGGTCGTATGTTCCACTTCGCAGAGTTGGTTAACACGGAAGCCTTATTTGTATTAACCGGGCATTTAGTCTTATTTATAATCGGTATCCTGCTTTCAGGTACACTGTTTGATCGCATCGAAGAAAGATTGATGCAGGTCAAAGGAAATCGAATGGTATTAGCCTTTACGGTTTTATATCTGGTTTTCTTTGGTATCAGTATCGCTTTTGTGGTAGGTAGCACATACCAGAGCTTTTTGTATTTTGCGTTCTAGATAGGGGATGGGATGAATATGAAAGATAAAATGACAAAATTATCGAAAAAAATGAGTCCGATTCTTGCGGTTTGTGTCGTGATCGTATGTGTATTGAATTTGTTGTGGCCCGATGCCAAGACATCTTCGATGGAGAACCGTTCGCTGCAGCAGTTTCCGGCCATCAGCTTGTCTTCTATCAATGACGGTCAATTTTTTAAAGATGTCAATAACTGGTATTCGGATCAGTTTGTAGGACGAGATCAATGGATTCAGTTAAAGTATCTCATCAGTAAGATGACAGGTGTTAAAAAGATCGATGATGTATATTTGGGTAAAGGCGCATTGATTGAAGATACCAGCGCTGTCAACGAAGAACAAAAGGAAAGAAATATTCAGGCGATCAATCAGTTTTGCACAAAATCCGGAAAAGCATCGTATTTTCTGTTAGCACCGAATGCGGTTAGTGTGCAATCGGATAAGCTGCCTTCTTTTGCGACACCATTGGATCAGAATGCACAGATCGACGATTATCTATCTAAATTAGATGCATCGATTCAAAAGGTGGATGTTCGTGATTCCTTTAAAGAGCATAAGAATGAGTATTTATATTATAAGACTGATCATCACTGGACTTCTTTAGGTAGCTATTATGCCTATCAAGCCTTGTCTTCCAGCATGGATCTTGGACAAACGGAGATCTCCGATTACCATGTGTATCCGGTTTCCACAGATTTTAAAGGGACTTTATCCGGTAAGGTCGGAAGTGCCTTTATGGAAGATCAAATTGATATTTATGTGCCAAAAGAAAACAGTGAATATATCATGACCGATGAAATAAGCAGGGACTCTTCACGCTCTATTTATTCTATGGATGCCTTACATACCAAAGATCAATATACGGTCTTTTTGTCAGGGAACACCGGAAGAATTTCATTAGAAATGGATAATGACAGTGATCGGCATCTGTTGTTGATCAAGGATTCCTATGCCAATTCGATGATACAGTTTTTAATTCCGCATTTTAGAACGATTGATATCATCGACCCTCGTTACTACTTTGAAGATGTATCAAAGCTGTTGGATTCTCAATTGATTACCGATATCTTGTTTCTATATAATTCAAATACATTGATGCAGGATACATCCATCGCGGATTGTCTAAATGTTTCTGCAGAGGAATAAAAAGTCGTTTCGGCGGCTTTTTTTCTATACAATTTTGAAAAAACGAGTATAATACGGCCTGTGAAAGAAGGATGTTTATGAAGCACGCAAGACAAATGGATATGATACAAGGGCCGATCTTTTCCAAATTGATCGTCTTTTCTATACCAGTTATACTGTCCGGTGTCTTACAGCTTTTATTTAATGCGGCTGATGTCATTGTGGTAGGACGATTTACCGGCAGCAGGGCTTTGGCAGCGGTTGGCTCGACATCCAGTCTGATCAATTTACTGATCAATCTGTTTTTAGGAATTTCTATTGGCGCCAATGTGTTGGTTGGGCAATATATCGGTGCCAGAGATGTAGAGAATGCGCAAAAAGCTGTTCATACCGGCATTTTATTTGCCTTGTTTGGCGGATTGTTTATGGGTGTATTTGGCTTTTTTGCGGCCGGGACTTTGTTGAGCTGGATGGCTACTCCGGAAGATGTATTGCCATTATCGACAATTTATATGCAAATCTATTTTATCGGTTTGCCTTCTTTACTTATTTATGACTTTGGGACTGCCTTATTAAGAGCTGTCGGTGACACGAAAAGACCACTCTATTTTTTAATGATCTCAGGTATGGTCAACGTTGTTTTGAATTTGATCTTTGTCATCGTGTTTGACTGGGGCGTAGCCGGTGTAGCTACCGCAACGATCGTTGCCGAAATAATCAGTGCCATTTTAGTGCTGCTTTGCCTGCATGCCCATGAAGGGCCTATTCGCCTGCAGAGAAAGAGTCTTCATTTTTCTTTGGATAAAGGAATCAAGATGGTCAAGATCGGTGTTCCGGCCGGTGTACAGGGAATGTTATTTAGTATATCGAATGTATTGATTCAATCCAGTGTCAACAGTTTTGGATCGATCGTCATGGCAGGAAATACCGCCAGTTTGAACATAGAAAACTTTGTGTATATTTCGATGAATGCGATCTATCAAACCAATTTAAGTTTTACCTCGCAAAATATGGGTGCCAGACAATTTAAAAGAATCGATAAAATTCTTCTGGAATGTTTGGGAATTGTGGTTTGTGTGGGACTGATTCTGGGCTGGGGTGCTTATTTAGGCGGTAACTTTTTACTGCATATTTATTCAGCCGACCCTGAGGTCATCCGGATCGGTTTGATTCGATTGTCATTTATTTGTACCACGTATTTTTTGTGCGGCATCATGGACGTATTTGTGGGTAGCTTACGAGGAATGGGGTATTCGATTTTGCCTATGCTCGTATCTATGATGGGGGTCTGTGTATTTCGTATCTTTTGGATCTTTACCATCTTTCAGGCACATCGAGAATTATCAACGTTATACATATCCTATCCGATTTCCTGGATATTGACGATTGCCGTAGATATTGTTTGTTATATTTATATTCGAAGAACGATTGAAAGGAAGACAAGATGAAAACTGTAGATTTGCGTATAGAAGATGAAAACCGAAAGGCGGAAGGAAAACGGACAAAAGCGTTGTTGTTTGAATGGAATCAATGTGATCCATCATCGCCTAGATACAAAGAAATTCCAAAAGAACTGTTTGGTGAATTCGAAGAAGGCTCTAAGGTACATACGCCTTTTTACTGTAATTTAGCTAAAAACATCCATATTGGAAAGAATGTAACGATCATGCCGTATTTTAAATGTATGAGTGCAGGGCAGGTTTATATGGAAGACGATGTTCGTATTGCCCTGGATGTAAAGGTGATCACAAATAATCATGATTTTTACGATCGAGATATCTTAACAGTGGAAGATGTGCGGATTTGTAAAAATGCCTGGATCGGAGCCGGTGCCACGATCTTGCCGGGCGTGACGATTGGAGAAAATGCCATTGTCGGTGCCGGAAGTGTTGTGACCAAGGATGTGGAAGCCGATACGATCGTTGTGGGGAACCCGGCCAAACCCATCAAAAAATTAGATTCAAATCGGTTTTAGTATGTTATACTTTTTAAAAAAGTGAGGAAATGTATGGAGTATCAGGCTGTATTATTTGATTTAGACGGAACATTGCTTCCAATGGACCAGGAACAATTTGTGAAAACATATTTTGGATTATTGGTTCAAAAGGTTGCCCCTTTAGGGTATGATGCCAAACAACTGATCGATTCGATCTGGAAGGGAACCTATGCGATGATTCAAAACGATGGTTCGTGTATGAATTACGATCGTTTCTGGGAAGTGTTTGTTTCGATTTACGGAGAAGAAAAACTGAAGGACAAAGAAGTATTTGACTCTTTTTATGCCCATGAATTTCAAGCGGCCAAACAAGTCTGTGGGTTTAATCCATTATCGAAAAAGATCGTGGATGCCTGTAAGAAAAAGGGAAGAGTGGTATTGGCAACCAATCCTATCTTTCCACAGGTAGCCACACATTCAAGGATTCGCTGGGCAGGGTTAGAACCGGATGATTTTGAATACATCACAACGTATGAGAACTCCTGTTTCTGTAAGCCGAATCCATATTATTATCGGGAAATCCTGGAGCAAAGGAATCTGGATCCTCAGAAATGTTTAATGGTAGGCAATGATGTACAGGAAGATATGATCACCATGGAACTGGGAATGGATACGTATTTGATTACGGATTGTCTGATCAATTCTAAAAATAAGGATTTAAATGTGTATAAAAAAGGGAATATGGAAGATTTTCTACAGTTTATAGCGTCTTAAAGGCGCTTTTTTTCATGAAAAAAGGATCGCGAAGATCCTAAAGTATTTGAATATTGTTTTTGTAACATTCTTCGATCATATCTTCCGGCCAGATGCTTGCCTGTACTTCACCGATATGAGCTTTCTTCAATAATAACATGCACAATCGAGATTGACCGATACCGCCTCCGATCGTATAAGGCAATCTTTGTTCTAAGATGGCTCTATGGAAAGGAAGCTGTAATCGTTCTTCTTTTCCTTCTTTACGAAGCTGTTCCACCAGACTGTTTTCATCGACACGAATTCCCATGCTGGAGATTTCTAAAGCACACTGTAAAGGTTCATACCAGAATAAGATATCCCCGTTTAACTGCCAGTCATCATAGTCCGGTGCACGACCATCGTGCTTTTCACCGTTAGATAACTTGTCGCCAATCTTCATGATAAAGACACAGCCCAGTTCTTTGGTGATGGCATTTTCACGTTCTTTAGCCGTATAGGTTGGATATTTATCTAAAAGCTCCTGCGTTGTGATGAAGTGAATCTTATCCGGTAAATGGTTAACCGCTTCTGGATACTTATACCAGACTTCATGCTCCATATGTTTGATGACTTTAAAAATCGTGCGAACATGTTGCTTGAGAACATTTTCTGTTCTTTCTTCTTTTGTCAGTATTTTTTCCCAGTCCCATTGATCTACATAGGCAGAATGCAGGTTATCTAATTCTTCATCTTTACGAATCGCATTCATGTTGGTATATAAGCCTTCATGCAGCTGAAAGCCATATTTCTTTAAAGCCATACGTTTCCATTTAGCTAAAGAATGTACGACTTCTATACGTTCATCACCAATATCCTTCATTGTAAAATGAACCGGTTCTTCAATGCCGTTAAGATCATCGTTTAACCCGGAACGTTTTTCAACGAATAACGGGGCGGAAATACGAAGCAGATTCATCTCTTTTCCAAATTCGTGTTGAAAAGTATCGCGAATATATTTAATGGCTTCCTGTGTCTGACGAACGGATAGAACAGGATTGTAATGCTCTGGAATTGTTAATTTCATAGTCTTTCTCCTTAAAATATGAACTATTATATCATATCAAATGTAAAAATATATGAAAAGTTTCATCGTGTTACATTGACTTACATCTTTTGAAAGAATACAATGTAACCTGACTTTAGAGGTAAAATGAAAAAAATGGTGCTAAATCACTTGATCTAGCATCCTTTTTATTTGAGCAGAAGATAAATAGAAATTTTTTAAAGG
>NZ_JAXKBY010000007.1:0-9418 GCF_036552745.1 Faecalicoccus sp. | reverse complement strand
TCATATACTCTTGTAGAAATCATAAAAGGACTACCTCCAAATAGATCGGTTAAAATCAAAATCCCTTCGTCTTCCGATTCCAACACTTGCTCTTCTACCATTTGTTGATACATATCCATATCTTGCCCGTATGGGAGAGTAAGATATGATATTTTTGGACTTGGCTTACCCATAATTAGCTCCATTGTTTGGTAGAAAGATTTTGATAACTCAGAATGGCTTAATAATAATAACCTACACATTCATTCGTCTACCTCCTTTACGTTTCCAATTGTAACAACCCTATCCCGAAACACAAAATTCGTAAAAAAACAACACAGATTGATACCTGTGTTGTTTTTAATTCTTATATTTTCATCCTATAATAACTAATTTTCCATCCAATAGTAAAGTAAGCGTTTTCATTTTTTAGAATGTGTGTTATTATAAACCTATCATCATAGTATAAATAACACACATTTTTTTATCTGCAAAATAGTACAACACAATTTTCAAAGAAAGGGACACAATTTTGTGAGGTGATTTTCCATGACTACTCGAATCGAAAGAATAAGCAGTTATTTAAAAGAACAAACTGATGCAATTTTACAAGATGGTCTAAATAATGAACCAGGGATTGATGCTTTGTTATGTGCCCTAGATTTACACTTAGATAGAGCAAATGTATCAAAGGACCTGAACCGTTTGTGGAAAGAAGGTAGAGCAGTAAAGGTTCAAGGTAAACCTGTATATTATCTAGATTATACTGTTTTATCTAGGCATTTTCCGAATCAATATATACCTTCTATAATCTCAAAAAATGAAAATTTAACTGACTTTTTATCAATGCAACCATATAAAAAAGTGCATACAGAGAACAATTATTTTAATAATACTCTAGATGATATGATTGGCGCCAAAGGATCATTATCAGAAGTAATCATTAATGCCAAATCAGCTATTTCTTATCCACCTTATGGCATTCACTGTCTTATTTTAGGAAATGCTGGTGTAGGAAAAACATTATTAACGCAACGGATGTATAACTTTGCATGTCAAGTAAGAAAAGCGGATTCCATTCCTTTTATGACTCTATCCTGCCAAAACTATCAAGAAAATCCTCAGTTATTTTCAGAAGCATTATTTGGAAGCAAAACTAAAAATAATTCTCGCTACTCTCCAAGCATTTTTGAAACTTGTAAGAATGGAATCATTGTACTAGAACAAATTGACCGCCTCCCTTTTTCCTGTCAAACACAATTAGCTTCTATTCTGAGCCGTAAAAGGTATCATACTATATATCAACAAGATGAACAGCAATTACAAAGTATGATTATAGCTACTACCTCAAAAAATAATGACGATTGTAAAATAGAAGCTCTTGCTAAGTTTATGCCGATACAATTAAAAATGGAAGATATAGATAAAAGAGGAATTTACGAGAAAATAGAACTTATAATGGATCTATTCTCAGAAGAAGCGATTCATACTCATACTACAATTCGTGTACACAAAGATATTATAGCCTGGTTAGCTTCCAAAAAATTTCCTAACAATATTATACAAATGAGAAATGAAATCCAGATTTCATGCAGCAAAGCGTATATGGAAATTAATGATCCAAAAAAGCAAATAGTATATGTATCATTTCAAAGTCTCTCTTTAGAATTACTTAGTCAGACCGAAAATACTCAAAACTTAAATTCTAATATTTTTAGTCTATTATCTTGTATTCCATCTGATTATTTACAGTTTAATCAAGATGGCACATCTAATGCTGCAACTATTTTCAAAAATGCACCAAATATGTTTAAAGAGCATAGAATGCGTCAATTCATTGATGAATTTAATGTCAATGTAGAAGAGCTGAAAGATATTAACCATTATGTCAAAGAAAATATCAATGTGTTAAAAGATTGTCCTTCCCCTCAACTAGAAGAACTACATAAAAATATAAACCCATATGTTTATCAAGTAACGATGCAAAAAATAAATGAACGCCAACTTCTAAAAAAATTAAGCGAGCATCCACAACTTTTATATGGCATTTTATTACATATTACAAACTATATATCACGTATCGAACACGGACAAACAGGAATTGATAACTCTAAATCAATGACAAAATACGTTTATCATAATGAATATTTGTGCGCTAAAGATATTTACCAAGAATTCTCGAGTTTATATAGCTTTACTCCTTCTGAAAGAGAAATAGATTTTTTAGCATCATATTTAGCAATAGCAAACCAATGGATTAATCATATTAATGTCGCCATTTTAGTTATTTGTCATGGAAAGCATATTGCTTCGGAAATGGTCGATTATGTAAAGAAATCAGTACAAGGGACATATTTTATAGATTCAATAGATTTTAACGAAGATATGCAACTTAACGATTTATTAGAGCTAGCTTGCATCAAAGCTAATGATTTAAATCAAGGTGCGGGTGTCTTAATTACGTGTGACATGGAACCTCTGACATCAGTTTCTGAATATATTCACAAACAAACCAATATCCCAACAAAATCTGTTAACAATATTAACCTAATGGATCTATTGAATTTAACGAATCAAACCACATCCCCCCTAAACGATTTAGATCAGATACGAATAAAACCGGATCATGAGCAAAAGAAAATAAGAAAAGAAACACAATCTGAATTTATAGAGCAAATCAAAGAAAGAGTAATATCTAAAACTGTATCTTTTATCGACGTTAACAAATCAACCAGCATACTAGAAACTTGCCTGAAGAATACATTGAAAGAATTGCATATGGAATATACAGATGTTCTAGCCATTAAATATCTGTGTCATTGTACAAATATGTTAGAAAGAATCATTCGTAATGAAACATGGGATTATCAAAAATCCCACTTATTTATGAAAGAAAATTCTTATATGATTCATGTTATAGAACATGGATTAGAATTCGCTGCAAATTCATTTAGTATAAAAATCCCTTTATCAGAGCTAATTTATGTAACTCAGATATTTCTGCCTGAAGAACAATACTAACTTTAAAAAAAATTGAGAAGATCATATCAAAATTCGATCCTCTCATTTTTTATATTTTTCAATTGTCGATATAAACCATAGAATGGTACATCAGACAAAAATTTTTCTTTGATCTTTTATCAATTTGACTCAATCATAGCTCATTCTCTCTTCTTTTGAAAGAATGTTGAAGCCACTGATCAAGAAAACGCTTTTCTCTTTCAACGCCCAAAATACAAGTGATAGGATGAAAAAGAATAAAGTCAAAAGTAAAGAAAAGATGGTGCTAGGATTCAGTAAGCTCCTTCATAAAGTCATTTAAACAGATGACTTGATCAAACAGACAAAGTACCGGTCGGTCTTCCTTTGTTCTATACAATTGATCCGTATGATAATGACCATGGAACCAGACTTTATAATCCACTTTCTTTTCTACCTGTTCTAAAAATTCATGTAGATTTTGTCGATCTTTTCCGTATCCATCTAATGTAGTTTCATATTTCTTAGATAACGGATGAGAAGAAAAGACATCATGCGTTAAAATATAATCCACCTTCCAGTTATGGGCGGCCAGATTCTTCATGGCATTTTCACATTCCTTAAGCGTAGGGATTTCTTCCTGCCACCATGTTTCGTGTTCTTTTCGATACATGCGATCATGAGAAAAACCACCACCAAACGCAAAGAAAGTCTTGTTTTTGAGAGTATAGATTTCTCCACGCATCAGATGATAGATGTTGGAACGAATCCGATGAATTCTTCCGCCATGCCACATTTCTTCCGGATATTGTTGTAATACATCAAAGTTCTCATGATTTCCATCAATAAACAATGTTGTCCATGGCAAAGATTCAATCCAGTTCAACCAGAAACGATCTCCACTGCCACCATCCCAGATACAGCCAAAATCACCGCAGATGATCAAAAAATCATCACGGTTTAATTTTAAGCCTTCCACAAATTCATCTGGATTGATCTTATGAATATCAATTTCCCGATGTGTATCACTTGTCAAATAAATCATAAATCTCTAAAGCTCCTAAAAAAACAAAATGCCTGATTGCTCAGGCATACATTTACTCGACTCCTAAGATAAAGGAATATACTGGCTGTTTGCCATCATATATTTCAACTTCGGCATCACTTGTTTCTTCAATATAATCGGCTAAAGCCTGCGCCTGTTCTTTGGTAGCTTCTTTACCATAAATCAAAGTGACAAGTTCACTGTCTTCATCGACCATTTTATCCACAAGCGCTTTGGAAGCTTCCAGACAATCCGGACAAGATACAACGATATCTTTGCCAAAGATACCCATATATTCATCTTTCTTGATTTCCAAGCCTTCATAAGTCGTATCCTTGATCGCATAGGTAACCTCACCGGATTTCACATGATCAATGGCTTCCTGCATTTCTGCCAGATTTTCTTCGAGTTCAACTTCCGGATTAAACATAACACAAGCGCTCAACCCCTGTGGAATCGTCTTTGTCGGCAAGACATGAATATCCTGATCTTCGCAAACACTCTGTGCCTGTTGTGCTGCCAAAACGATGTTGGAATTATTCGGTAAGATCAAAATATGTTCAGCATCCAGCTGATTTACAGCACTGACGAAATCCTCCGTACTTGGATTCATTGTCTGTCCACCACCGATCACGATATCTGCTCTTAACTCTTTGAACATCTGATCTACGCCGGCACCTGGTGCCACTGTAATGATCGCATATTTTTGGTGTTCACGTTTCGAAACAACTGGTGCAGCTTCTTCGTTTTCAAGAATGTTGTCATGCTGCTCCTGCATGTTTTCTACTTTCAGTTTGACAAAACGACCTTGACGTTTTCCCATTTTGATAGCCGTTTTAGGCTCTAATGTATGTACATGAACTTTTACAAGATCGTCATCCTGTACACAGACGATCGAATTACCGATCGTTGCCAATTCTTCCTTAAACTGTTCTTCTGAGAAATGACGAATTCCATTTTCATTCAAGCGCAAAATAAACTCGGTACAGAATCCAAACTCTTCTTCGCCGCCCTGTACTTTTGTCTGCGCATGCTCATTCACTTCGGCAGAATCACTTGCCGCAATGACATTCCCCTGCAAAGCGGAAAGAAAACCTTCTAAAATGACACAAAGACCTTTTCCACCACTATCGACAACACCGACTTCCTCCAAAACCGGTAAAAGTTCTGGTGTTCTCTCTAAAGATGCGTTTGCTTCATCTACCATTTTTTGAAGAACCTGAACGCAATCCTCAATTTCTTCGGTCACGGTATAAGCATACGTATAATCGGCCGCCTCACGTACAACGGTCAAAATCGTTCCTTCAACCGGACGCATAACAGCACGATAAGCAACGCGAGATCCATTGACCAAAGCATTGGCCAACTGCATCGCATCGATTTCATCTAAATCTTCTACAGCCTGATAAAAACCTCGAAAAATCTGTGATGTGATAACACCTGAGTTTCCACGGGCTCCCATCAACAAACCGCGAGAAAGTGTTTTACAGATTTTTCCTACCGTATCGGCATCTTCTTTTAAAGCTTCTTTGACCCCGTTTGAAAAGGTCAGATTCATATTGGTTCCTGTATCCCCATCCGGTACAGGGAAGACATTCAAAGCGTCGATCTCGGCAGAATGGTTAGCCAGATTATTCATACCGGAGGTCAACATGTCTTTTAATAGCTGACTGTTGATTCTTTCCATCTTCACACCTACTTCTCCAAACGAACACCCTGAACGTAAATATTTACCTCAAGGCATTTAACTTCCAATGTTTTTTCCAGGACGTATTTTACACGTTTTTGTGCTTCGTTGACAACTTCACTTAATTTGATTCCCTGCAGTGCAATGATATAAAGATCCAAGACCAGACCTTCTTCTTTCTGCGTTACGATGACACCACGGGCATAGTTTTCTTTCTTTAAAAGCTCAGCCCATCCATCACGAATTGCTTTCTGGCTTGTCATACCGATCACACCATAGCTTTCGGTAATGGCACCACCGGCCAGGCTGGCAATCGCATCCAGTGAAATTGAAATTTGTCCGTATTCAGTTGATTTATTAATAGGCATACAAATACCTCCTGTTCGTATAGTTAATTATACCGCATTCAAAGCTAATTTACCACATCAAACGATAGTGTCGTATCATTCCATTGATAATAAGTTCCTGTACCCGGATCATAGTATAGATTCAAAGAGGCGCTATACTGCAGGCCAAAATTTGGATCGGTCTGCCAGTCCAATGCCTTGTCGATATAATTTCCGGTTTCTGTTTCCGGCTGTTCTTCCTGCTGCGATGTTGTCTCTTCGGTATCTTCTTTTTGTGAAGTATCTTGTTTCTCCTGCTCTTCTTCACTTTCTTTTTCTGTTTCTTCTTTTGGTTTATTTCCGCTTAACTGATCACAGTTGATCTTTTCAATCGCAGAGTTATCCTTATCCAGAACCAGACAGACATTTTTTCCTTCCAGCTGATTTAACATGCTGGAATAATTGGTGATCATATATAACGATTCCAGGGTCGTATAGACCTTATTCCCATCCTGCATCGTGATCTGTAACATATTTTTATCATAGCTTGATTCATAGGGGATGATTTCCGCCATCTTTTCAATCACATCACGAGACAGTTCCTTTTTATGCTCCTGAAACTGCCTGGCAATATTTTTTAGCTGTTTCTCATCAAATCCACTCAACAAAGGAAAATGCACGATCTGCATCAGATCCTCTTCATTGATCTTGATGGATTCTCCCTTAGACGTCAACACATAGTTTGAATCATCATGCACATAATAGCCGATCACCGTTTTTTCCTGTACATCGATTTCCAGTTTTCCACCCGATCGATGAATCTGCACAGAATCTATCAAAGGCAGTGTTTCTACGGCATCGGAAACCATGAACATAGGTGTAAGCCACAAACGCGTCTGTGTACCTACATGCGCTGTGCGCAAGATCTCCTGATCCGAATAGTAATAATTTCCGGTACAGGCAATAACCTTGACCTTTGAATCATTGGAAAAAAAATAAACTAAGAAGCTGGAAAGAAGAAAGATAATCGCACTTAATACGTAACAAGCTTTTAACCCAAACTGAAATTGAAACCTTTTTGTTTTCTTTACCAAACCAAGTGCTCCACTTCTGTAATCAAATCGATCCCATATTCTTCTTTTGCCTTTGTCTGGATTAATGTAATCAGATCCAATACATCTTTTGCCTTAGCTTCTCCGTTCTTATTGACAATAAAGTTGGCATGCTTCAAGGAAACCTGCGCGCCACCGATTTCATGCCCTCTCAAGCCCAACTGTTCGATCAGTTTCCATGCCGGAATCGACTCCGGATTGCGAAATACACTGCCGGCACATGGCATATTTAAAGGCTGTGCATCCATTCTTCTTTGACGACGTGAATCCATCAAAGCCTCAATTTCTTTTCGATCGCCTTTGTTCAGCTGAAAACAAGCCCCTAAGATCAGCCAGTCTTTATGCTTCTGAAAGATCGAATGTCGATAGTCATAATCTAAATCTTTTGGATCCATCCATTCTATACATCCATCTTTCCATACATAGACACCCTTTAATAAAGAAGCAATGTTAGCTTTGTATGCACCGGCATTCATATAAAGTGCACCGCCGATAGACCCTGGTATTCCAGAAGCAAACTCCAAACCGCTCATGGAACGTTTCATTGCTTCTACCGAAAGATTGATGATAGAACAACCTGCCTGCGCAAGCAACACCCCATCTTCTTCAAAGAAAAAGTCATTTAACGTTCGATCTAAATTGATGATCGCACCATGAAAATGGGCATCGCTGCATAAAATATTAGAACCTCTTCCCAAAACATGGTAAGGTATGTTTTCTTCCTTTAAAATCTGAAGAATTCTTGTCAAAGCCAACTCATTTTTCGGATATATAAAATAATCCACCGTACCACCAATGCGATACGTTGTATGTTTTTTCATAGATTCGTTACATAGCACCCGGCCATAAACAGCCAGTTTTTCCTGTACACTCATTTTCTTTCCCCCTGTTGGATACATGATCTGCATAGATCAATGATATCGTATGCGGCATTAGGTCGCCCCAATTTTAATGCCTGTTCATGAACACTCTCCATCTTTTTTGGATCCATAAACAATTCTATGATACTTTTATTCAACGTATTAGCATTAAGATCCTTTTCCTCAATCATCAAAGCAGCCCCTTTTTCTACTAAGACATTGGCATTATAAAACTGATGGTTATTGGCCACATAAGGACTGGGAATCAAAATCGATGGAATTCCTAAAGCCGTAACTTCCGCAAGTGTTGTCGCACCCGCACGACAGATCATACCATCTATTCTTTTATAAATTTTCAAAGTATCCACATAACCGGTGACATGAACATTCTTTAATTCTTTAAACAAAGCCGCATCCTGCAGATTATCTTTTCCACAAACATAAATAAACTGTATGTTGTCCTCAATGCCTTTCAAAGCCTCTTTCATTAACTGATTGACACTGCTGGAACCAAGCGAGCCCATCATGATCAAGATCGTCTTTTTTTTCGAATCTAATTGGAATGTATCATAATAAGCTTGATCAAATTCTGATTCTTTAGCCGTTGTCGCTCTTGGATTCCCCAGTAAGAATGTTTTTTCTTTGGGAAAAACTTCATCGCACTTTTCATAACATGTAATGATACGATCCACTTTATTCATGACCAGCTGATTGGCCTTTCCGACAATGGAATTCTGTTCATGGATCAAAGTCGGAATGTGCAAATGATGCGCTGCCAAAATGACCGGCGCACTGACATAACCACCAAAGCCAATAACAAAATCAGGGCCAAAATTCTTTAAGATCTTTTTACTTTTCTGATAAGCGATAAAAAGCTGAAGTATGGCTTTCATCTTTTTTAATGGTGATCCGACTAAACCCGATGTATGCAAAGATTGAAAAGGATATCCCTTTTCCGGAATCAACTGCGCTTCCATGCGATCATCATTTCCAATACAACAAATTTCACAAGATGGATCCTGTTCTTTAAATTTATCCAATAAGGCTAATGCGGGGTAAATATGTCCTCCCGTTCCGCCTGTTACACAAACTATTTTCATATCTTAGAAAGTATAACATAAAATCATAAAAGAAGTGGACTTTTAGTCCACGATTTCAATAGATTCCTGCGTAGGTTCCAGTTTGCCCATCAACACTAAGCGCTGATTACTGTCAAATCCATAATCCAGATCACAAGTTGATAAAGTGATGAAAGAACCATTTGATGTATCAACCTCATTGGTATATTGTGCCGAAGCCATCATTTCCGATAAACGCTCATTGCGATAGCTGCCAAAGGAAGTCGTGTAATAAACCGAACCATCGGTCGTCTTGGCAAAGTACACGATCGAGCACTTATAGTTTTGCGTAGGTGTCAGTAAATAAAATAC
>NZ_JAXKBY010000006.1:0-21850 GCF_036552745.1 Faecalicoccus sp. | reverse complement strand
TTTTCAAAGATCAATTTAAAACTAACTAAAAAATATAGTTGTTTTATATTTTCAAACTATTTCATAAAAACTACTTGAATTTTATATAGTTAGCTCCTTTATCGTTATTTTGCCCTCTTCCTTAAATACACGAAGAGAAAAAGGCATATTTTCCACACGTTTATAATCGTGTCCGGCATTGATCGGCCAACAACACATGACTTCCAGCTTGGAATCGGATGTATTGACAAGTCGATGCGCAAAAGCACCATCAATATGATGAATACTTCCTTCCCTCATCTTTTCGGCACGACATTGTCCCTTTTCATCCATCAATAGTAGAAGTCCTTCTCCTTTTTGACAAACATAGATTTCATCACACTGCTCATCTTCATGAAAATGACCTCTTGTCACATTACATTCTTGTGCTACACAAACCGGTTCCATAACTGTTAATCCCCAGTTTAGATTTTGCGTATGATTATTCCTTGTATGACAAGTATAGACCGTGTACATCAAAGTATTATCTGGTAAAGACGCACCTTCTTTGGCATAAAATGATTTTGCCTATTCATACGTCTTATAGGAAACTTCAACCGTTTCTCCGTTAATCTTTCCCTCTTTGAAATCTTCTATCCATTTTGCTTCTGTGATCTTCATAAACCCCTCCTATACAAAGATTATAACATTATAATGTTTAAGTCAATGAGTTTGTCTTTGAACCTTTTCATTTTATGATATAATACCCTTTGTAAAAGGTGGTAAACAGTATGAAAATAGCCTATTTGATTCATTCGGAAAGAGACTATGATGAAGTTATTGAGACATTGAACCAGCTTGTCAAACAAAACGATCATGCCTTTATCATGATTAATGACAATGATTTAAGAGATAAAGTCGCTTTTGTATTTGCTGATCATCCAAGAGTTCATATTTCCCATACACAGGAATTTGCACAGGAAGGTGATTTATCACTGGCAAGGGGTACGATCATACAAATGAAGGAAGCTCTGGAATACGATCAATTCGATTATTTTATCAATTTGACCGATGGTATGATGCCATTAAAGAGCCGAAAAGAAATTGTTGAATTTTTAGAGAAGAACCCTGGTAAAGATTATTATTATGTGGCATCAAAAGAAACGCCGGAACTAAAAAAGAAGGCAGATCGTTATTACATGTTCACAAACCTTTTAGCCTTCCCCACCAGCAAATTTATTCGGGGACTGACAAGAGGAAATGCGGTCTTATTTTCTAAACTGGGTTTAAAGAGAAAAGTGGAAGATGCCTATCAGATTGGAAGTCCATGGTTTATGTTGTCCAATGAAACGGTAAAAAAACTTGTTGTCCACTTTGAGTATGTATCCAATACCTTTAAGATGGCCTGGTATCCGGAAGAAATGTATATTCCTATGATGATGGAAAAATTCATCTATACTGATCGTGCCGATGATCACATCAATAATGACTATCGATTAGTAGGACCAGAGGGAGACTGGCAGGCAAGCTCCGGGGCAAAGCCAATTAACGCGGAATTGATTGCGAGTCATCCGGAAGCATTATTCGGTGCTAAGATCACAGCTGAAGATAACCTGGATCTTTATCAGGATTATTTCGATATTTATAATTCTTCAATCAATGAGATAGAAGAAGAAAAAGAAAAGACTTTTATCGATCCATCTCTATTATTAGATTCATTGAAAAAGGCAAAAGAGAATAGACAAGACTAAGAAGACGGCTGTCTTCTTTTTTAAACATAAAAAAAGCACCAGTTATTTTTTCTGGAGCTTATCGATCAAAGATAATGTATATTTTTTTGAATTTTGAAAGCTTAAAAAATACATCAGTGTCAATGCACCGAAAACAATTCCTAAAACTAAGCCGATCCATTTTAACACATCGCGTACCGAAGCACTGACAGTTAAAAAGTTATCATGCAATCCTGAAAATCCCCAAATCGCAATAGCGGCAAATAATAGAAAGATAAAAAAGAACATTTTCATTGAGCGTCCTAATTTCTTTGTCATCATATTTCTATAAGCAATCTCATTTTTTAAATCTTCTCGCTCTTTTTTTCTCATTCTGCGCTCCTTTACCTAATAAACAAAATCATCCCTCTTGGGAGAAAGGGATGATCTTGAAAGTGTCCTTTTCGAATAGCTTATCCGATCAAAGAACCGAATCCGAACAAGATATCACTACCGATGATGTTACCAACAATGGCGATAACAACGAACAGTAATAATACTTTGATTGGAGACATGTTCTTCTTAGCCATTAAGAACCAGGCCAACAAAACAAAGGCCATTGTTAAAATCTTAGGGAAAGCACCGTTTAACTGGTCAATCAGCATAACTGGTTTACCTTCAGAGTTCGTAGCAATCTGTACACTTGATGATACATTAACCCAGCTGGCAGCCATAGCACCAACGATAACCTGACCCATAACGATTACAGATTCACGGAATGCAGTAGCTTGCTGACCAACGATAAGTTCAACAGCAGATCCACCTAATTCATAACCTTTGTCATAAACAAATTTCTGGAACCAGGTAGAAGTGATGTTCCATACAACGATATAGAACAGAGGACCAATAGCAGATCCACCTTCTGCCAAACCAACAGCAATACCTAATAAGATAGGAATATAAGTACCAACGATCAGTGAGTCACCGATACCTGCCAAAGGTCCCATCAGACCGGCACGGATACCGTTGATCATTTCATCATCGATAGCTTCAGCACCATTAGCACGAGCTTCTTCCAAACCAGCAGTGATACCAACAACCATGGCACCAATCTGAGGTTCTGTGTTGAAGAATGGGTAGTAAGTTGTTAATTTTTCCTGTTGTTCTTCACGAGTTTCATACAGTTCTTTGATGATAGGAAGCATAGCCCACATATAACCAAATGTCTGCATGTGTTCTTGAGAGAAACCTGTCAGGTTTCCATACCACCAACGCCAGAAGGATTTATTTAATGTTTGTTTTGAAATCTTTTTCATAACTAAATATCCTCCTCATCATCGTCATCAGAAGCAGCTGCAGTTGCAACGCCTCCGGCTTTCATCATCATTAACTGGTAGTTGATCAATGCGAATACAGCACCAACAGCTGTAGCGGCTAACAATGTCAGACCCATTGAAGCAGCCAATGCAAAACCAAATACGAAGAAAATCAGATCTGTTGGTTTGGAAATAACTGATTTTAACAAAATGGCGATACCTACAGCCGGCAATACAGAACCTACTGTTAATAAGGCCTTAACGTACCATACACTTGTATCCAGATATGAGAACAATTCTTGAACTGCACCTGAACCATAGTAGCACAATAATGTACATGGCAAGAAAGACAATACAAAGTGAGAAATCAATGGGAATAAGCAGTCTACTTTACCAACGATTTCCATGTTTCCTTTGTCCAGCTGTGCCCAACCAATGTGCTGCCAGATCAAGTTCATCATAGCTGTTCCGTAGAACAATGTGATACCGATAACACCAGTCATGGCAGAAATCGTACCGGCAAGACCTTGAGCGTCTGCACCGCCGAATTCCATTCCAGCTGCTTTGGCACCAACATAAGCCAATGGAATACCAATGTAAGAAACGGCACGTAAGTCAGATGCAACAGTTCCACCTGGAGTTACCAGCGCGATCCACATAATCTGCATTGGGATACCAACCAGAATACATCCCTGAACGTCACCAAGGATGATTCCAACGATAAGGGATGCAACCAATGGACGGTTCAATGTATAGTTACCAACGGTTGTTCCCAAACAAGCAATGGTACTGGCTGCAGTACAGCTCATAATACCAATTAAAGCTGCTTGAAAAAATGTCATACTTTCTCTCCTTTTTATTTATCTAACTCAGTACTACTCCCAATTAGTAACCGAATTTAGATCTGAATTTTGGCCATGATCCGATAGCTGTTTCTCTTAACAATGCGAAATATACATCGTATCCAGCATTTGTCATAGCTTCACAAGCTTCTGCTTCTTCTGGAATCAAAGACTGGTTTGATCCTAATTTGATAGCGCCTGGACGGTCATTACAAGGACCGATTACAACCTGTTTTACATCACTTGGAACAAATCCGTGATCTACAAGGATCTTCTTCATGTCAACAGGGTTCTTTGTGATCAGGAAATACTTCTTAGAACTCTTCAGAACATCATCTGCTTTTTCCAGGAAGTGTTCCATTGTCCAAACAAATACTTTTTTGTCTGTACTTGCTTTGAAAGACTGTTTCAAAACAGGTGTAGTAGCGGCTTTGTCATTAACCGCAATGATTCCGTCACATGGGTACTCTTTAGACCAGCGTGTAACGATCTGACCATGAATGATACGATCATCCACTCGAACAAAACTAATCATTATAATTCCTCCTCTAATTTATGATATGACCTCTTATAGATCATCATCATCGTCATTTGACTCTGTTACGAACTCACAAAGTCCGGCACGACCTTCGCTTAGTAAGGTTTCTTTCAAGGCATCTCTATCCATATTGTCTTTCATCAATACGGCAGAAATGGCACAAGGCATATTCATACCGGCAATTACCAATGTATTTGCCAATAAGCCTTTTTCATCCAATACGCTTAACGCATTTGTAAATGGAGATCCACTTAGGATATCAGCCAACAAGATTACTTCATCATCACTGGTGAAACCGGATACCAGTTCACGGAAGTTTTCGGCAAACTGATCAGCACTCATTCCATCCTTTAAAGAAGTGCTTAATACGTCGTCTCTGTCACCTGTCATCATCTTTACGGCACTATGAAGACCCGGTGCAAATTCACCATGACTAACCATAACTACATATTTCATGATTTTCTCCTTCTGCCTGAATCGGCATCTTTTTAAAGCCCTTACACAGCTCTATTTAACGAACTAATATTATCACATAAAATCACATTTTTCAATTTATTTTAAAGAGCCACTACAAAGCATTTAATGATGATGATTGTATTTATTTATATCTTTGAATAAGCCACCAAAACTCTTCCATGACCCTGGATCGTATAAGACCCTAGGCTGGCGGGAATAAACACGTTTTCTGTGTACTTAACCGACAAGCTGTTCTGTCCATAAAGAATCTTTGCATCCCCTTGTACAAATGTCAGGGTATGAAACTTTTTCCCCTCTGTATCTAAAGTCAAAGTGTCTTTGACATCATACAGTTCCACTACGAATTCATCACAATCCACCAATATCTTGTGTTGTCCTTCCATATACGGATTACTGATTTTTTGTGATTGAAGCGAAAAATCAGCTACATCAAAGCTTTTCTTTAAATGTAATTCTCTTTTGTTCCCTTTGGCATCTACGCGGTTATAATCATAAAAACGATACGTTGTATTGGAGTTGGTACCGATCTCAATCGCAAAGATACCGGCGCCTAACGCATGTAACATCCCGGCAGGAATCAAGATAAAATCACCGGCTTCGATATCTACCTTACGAAGACAAGGCTCTAAATTTTCTTCCTCCACAGCTTTTTGAATGACGCTTTTATCCCTAGTTGTCGTACCTGCCACTAAAGTTGCACCCGGTTTGGCATCCAAAACATACCAGGATTCCGTTTTTCCTAAATCGTTTTCATGTTCCAGAGCATAGCTGTTATATGGATGAACCTGAATGGAAAGATCCTCTTTGGCATCCAGATAAGCCAGTCGAAGCATCTTTTCAAAAGGCACCTCTCCTAACATTTCCTTTGGTTTTTCCTGAATCAGCTCCATCAATGTCTTTCCTTTATAGATTCCATTGATCACTTCATTGGTACAATATGAATGGGCACTGATCTCCCAGCATGTACCATAGCCTTTTTCTTCAATATGACGAAGACTTGTTAATTTGTCATTGGCCCAGATCGTTTTATCATAAATGGGTTTTAATTGTATTGGATACATCCTATTCACCTCTTTCACAGATACATTATAACATTATAATGTTTGTGTCAATGAATCAAAATAGCCCTATTAAATCATTGATGTGTCGCAACAATAAAACGGCCACTAAACAAACAACCGGAATAGCCACCATGACCCAATAGCCACGTGTTACTTTCTTTTCCAGCTTTTTCCAGTTTTCCTGTGAGAAGTAATACCGATCATCGCCGGTTTTATACACGACTTCATCTTCCATGAAATTGGCAATCGTATAAGAAATGACCGAAGTTGATAACTTTACATCTTTAAATTCTTCGATCGGAATGGCTTTTTCCGGTGATGTCGCCTTTCGTTTGATAAACGTATCCATGATGATTCGTGCTGCCGTTTTACGTACATTATTGTCTCGTTTTGCCATACTTACTTCCTCTTCTTCTTATTTTCTTTTGCTTCCTGCATTTTTTCTTTGATCTTTAAAGCCATCTTTCGGGTGACGATCATTGAAGGATCCTTCGAAAAGCTCACGTTGAAGCCCGGACGCAGTTTATTTGTCTTTGATACATTGATGACACTACGATAACGATAATATTTTTTCTCATAGAAGAAACCATCTTCATAAAACCATGCTCTTCTTTTGACAAGGCAATCCAGCGCAAAGCTGATACAGCAGGCACAAAGCACCCAGAAACCAATCGCATACATACCATCATTTTTGGCAAACATCTGATAACAGGCAGTCGCAAAGCTTGCGACAGCCACTAAAACATAGATGGCAAACCAAAGCTTGTACTCCTCAAAAAACTCATATTTCTTCGCATGGTTTTCCATATATTCCTGTTTATTTTTGTGATGAATCACCAACTGTTTGATTCCGTTATACAGCTCATAGATCCCAAAACCGATCAGGACCAAGGTCACAACGACCGAAAGTACTCCACTATCCATATCTTTTCTCTCCTAAACAACTTGTTCGTATTATACAACGAAACTATAAGCGAACCTACCCCTTTATTTAAAAATCCCAATCTTCCTGATAAATAATCTTAGCTTCAACCTGATCGCCATCAATCTCTAACAGGGCATAGCTTGGTGATTTTCCATCCCTTGGCAATCTGGCTGAACCTGGATTGATCAAAAGAACATCCTCTACCTGTTTGATCCTAGAGACATGCGTATGCCCATAGCACACGATATCGCAGCCGTATTCCTTAGCCAGCCGAACTAAATTTTGTTCTCGATACAAGTAAGAACAACGATGCGAATGTGTCACATAAATTCGATGACTTCCTACACGAATTCGAAAATCTTCTCTAAATTTTCCATAGTAATCGTTATTGCCTTTGACGATCAGCCAATTGGGATAAAAGCGCGGATCGTCTTCCAAGTCCCCACAATGGATATAGGCATAGGCATCCTTATATTTTTTCTCCAGACATTCCAAAATTTCATTTTGCGAATGCGTATCACTCACTATTACGATCTGCATCTGTCTTATTCCTCACTCAATTTCATCTCTTCCATGACCTTATTGTTTTCCTGCATGGCTCTGGCATTCTCTGTGCCGACATAGCGCAATAAAAACGGATTATATAAATGCCCTGTTACAGACTCCTTATCCTGCGGATAACGAATCACAAAGCCATATCGGTAAGCATTCTCTTCCAACCAGCTGATCTTAACCTTCAGGCTTTCCTCCAGGCCTTCCTTTAATGCAGCATAATCGACCGTTTCCTGTGCCAGTAGTCCATTGATCCATTCCTGGTATCCCTGTAAACCAATGGTAAAGCCCAGTTGAAACTCGTTTTGCCCGGCCGGTAGATACACCTGATCCACACGCTCCGGATTGGTTTGACTCAATGTCGTATATTCGGTAAAGACTTGATCATATGGCGTATAACCTTTGATCAGTCCTAAAGATGCATCACTCCCTAACATCGACTGATACGCATTTTCCATCCGTTCCCAGGCCTGGGCCACATTTTCATGCAGGGACAGAGAGCCTGTCTGTACCAGATTTAACGGAGCATATTTATAAACAGAGGTATCCGCATTCAGAATCACAAACATCTGGCTGGGATCGGCTACCAGCTTTAAAGGCTGCTGCCGAATCGCCTCGTTTTCATAAAAGGTTGTCAGATCCACATACGAGTAATGCTCCAACAAGGTTTTCAGCGTATTTGCCGAAAAATGTTGACGGAAGCGGTTCACAAAATTGACGATGTAGGCATTGGATTGTGCCTGCGTCTTGGCTGCCGTGTAATACAGACGACAATAGCGGATATTAAAGCCTTCTTCATCAATAAATTCAATAAATTCCTCCGGTCGAATCTGATTGGAGATAATGTAATCGATATCTTCACTATCTAAATATTGTAGAAGTATATCGCGGTTTTCATCGGTCGCATAAGGATAGCGCGCCAAAGGATCATAGGTTTGGTTCATAACCCAGAAACAACCGCAAAATACGCCTAAACAAATCAAGATCAGAATCACTCTTGCTTCTATGTTCGTTTTTTTATTTTGCACAAGCTTTACCTCTTCGGCTATTATATCATGAATCATTTACGGAATGAAACGCCTCATATACGCTCTTTGCCACCGCTTTGGGCAAAACCTCTTCCAATTGTTCGACAGATGCCTGACGAATCTGCTTCATGCTTTTAAAGTGCTTTAATAATTCCTTCTTACGTTTAGGACCAACCCCCTCGATCGTATCCAGGGCCGAGCGCGTCATGGCCTGTCCACGAAGCTTTCTATGATAGGTAATGACATATCGATGCACTTCATCCTGCATACGTGTCAAAAGAAAAAACAGTGGTTCTTTTTTATCCAGTGCCATTTCCTGAAACGATTCATCCATCAAAGCCCTTGTCGTATGCTTATCATCCTTGACAAGACCAGCAATCGTTAAAGGCAAGTCTAAAGCTTCCTTGATTTCTTTAGCTGCTTCAATTTGTTGACGACCTCCATCCACCAGTAAAAGATCAGGAAATTCTCTATCTTCACTCAACAACCGAAAATAGCGTCGATATAATACTTCTTTCATGCTGTCAACATCACTTCGATACGTATCCAGCTTATAATGGCGATACTGGCTTTTATCTGGTTTACCATCCTCATAAACGACTAGAGCACTGACATTGAAGGCCCCTTGAATATGCGAGTTATCAAAAATCTCAACCGTGTGGATCTCTTTATGAAATAAATCACTCAGACGTTGATTGGCCTGCTCCAGCTCCTGCTCCCGTCGCAAAGCCAGTTCAAATTTTTGATCATGTGCCTCTTTCGCATTTTTTTGTACCATGTCCACTAATGCTTTTTTATTTCCGCGAATCGGAATACGCACATGTGTTTGTAAAAGATCCTCTAAAAGATCGACTGGAACACCTTGCGGCACCAAGATTTCCGATGGCACCATATTATCTTGATAGTATTGCACGATAAAACTGATAAACGCATCCATTTCATCTTCATATAATTCCTGAATTGCCAGGGTTCTTTCTAAAAGCTTTCCATTGCGAATAAAGAAGCCTTGTAGAGAAATATATCCTTTATCGGCATAAAATCCAAACACATCCCGTACTTTCTGATCCTTAAAATCAATCGTTTGTTTTTCCATTACATGATCAATGGACTGCAGAATCTCATAATATTCCTGTGCTTTTTCAAACTCCAGATTTAAAGAAGCCTTTTCCATGTCCGCTTTGACTTTATCAATGATCTCCTTGGCATCTCCCTGAAGAAACTTACGAATCTGTTTGCGATATCTTTCATTTTCCTCAAGATCAATTTCCTGAAAACAAGGTCCCAGACATTGATGCATATGATAATACAGGCAAGGTGTCTTTGGCAGTGTCTTACATTTTCGTACCGGAAACAAACGGTTGATCAGTTTTACGATATCAAAACAAGACTGAGCGCTGGGGTATGGACCAAAGTATTCATCTTTCTTATTTTTGACTTGCCTTGTCATGCGAACGCTAAAATACTTTTCTCTGGTCATAACGATATAAGGATAACTTTTATCATCCATGAACATGATATTAAACGGCGGATGATTCTTTTTGATCAAATTGATTTCCAACAGTAAAGCTTCCTTTTCACTTCCGGTTACGATAAATTCAAAATCATAAATTTTGGATACAAGCCGTGTTGTCTTATTATCATGGACACCATGGAAATAGCTTCGTACTCTGTTTTTCAATACTTTTGCCTTACCGACATACAGAATGCGCCCTTTTTTATCCTTCATGATGTAACAGCCAGGTTTGTCCGGCAACAAAGCCAGTTTATTTTTTAAAAGCTCGGATATAGCCATCAGATTCCTCCCTTCTGTTATTTCAATGTTATGATTGTTGCGCCTAGTCCTCCATCACTGGGACCGGCACTGGTATATTCTTTGACCATCGGATGCTTTTTCAAATCCTGCCAAACGGCGCTTCTAAGCTTTCCTGTTCCCATTCCATGAATGATACGAACCTGCTTGATGTGATGAGCCACACATTGATCCAAATAATGATCCATGCTGCGTAACCCTTCTTCTACGCGACACCCGATAATATTCAATTCCAAAGGTACACGCACAAAAGTCTTATCTCTGTGCGCCTTTGGCTGTGTCTTTTCAAGCCTTGGACGTTTCATCTTCTTTAAACGATTGGTTTTGACTTTCATTTTCATGCCATTTGTCAAAACAACCGCTTCTTTTTTACGAAGTTCTATGATCTCTCCATGCGAATTCAAATCCTGAATCTGCACATAATCACCGACAACAAAGGCATCATTTTCCTCTTTTTCTTTGACTTCCGGCTGCAAAGCTTCCAGATCGTGCATCAATTGTGTCTTTTCATGAGGTCGCACTGTTGCCGCCTGCTTCAACTTTTCAATTAACGCATCAGCTTCTTTTTCCTTTTTGACCAGAAGCTCATCCAATCGCTGTTGATATTCTTTTTCAAACACTTCTTTTCGATGGGCGAGTTTTTCTTTAGTTTCCTGCGCTTCTTTTTGTAGCTGATGAGCATCACGAATCAACTTTTCGAAACGCTCTTTTTCTAAAACCACTTCGTTTTGCAGCTTTTCCAGCTTTTCTAATTCCTTGTTTCGAGAATCCTCTGTTTCTTCTTTAATCTGCTTTGCCTTGTCAAGAATCCATGAATCCAGATGATATTGACGGGCAATCGAAAACGCATAACTGGCACCGGAAACACCCGGTAAGTATTTATAAGTCGGCATCAAGCTTTCTTTGTCAAACTGCATGCTCGCGACAAGAATGTTTTCATGTGTCTTACCATACGATTTTACGGCATTATAGTGCGTACTTGTGATGATCGTTGCCTTTTTTTGAATCAGATATTCCAAAATCGCAATGGCCAAAGCACTTCCTTCGGCCGGATCGGTACCATTGCCTATCTCGTCCAATAGAACAAAGGAAAAAGGATCACATTTTGAACAGATCATCGCCAAAGAAGATACATGACTGGAAAAAGTCGATAAATTGTTTTCAATGGACTGTTGATCACCGATATCAAACCAGATAGAGCGATAATAAGGTAAAACCGCACGATGACAACAAACCGGAAAGCCGGCATGACTGAGCGCCACACAAAGCCCCATTGTCTTTAAGGTGACTGTCTTTCCACCCATATTCGGTCCGGTAATCATCAAAACGCGCTGATCTTTTGAAAGCTTGTATGTATTGGCAACTACCTTGTTTACATCGATCAATGGATGTCTGGCATATTCTAAAGTCATGGAACGATCCTGTGTCTGTATCAAAGGAACACAGCCATCTTTTTCAATCGCCCAATGCGCTTTGGCAAAAGTACAATCTAAAATCGTCATAGTCTCCAAGTTCGATAACAGTGCCACTTCAAAAGAAGCAGTCAACCGACTGAGTTCCTTACAGATACGATGTTTTTCTTCTTCGATCTGCGATAAAGCCAGCTGCACTTCATTATTCAAAGAAACGAAAGAAGATGGCTCTACATAGAACGCAAGGCCACTTTGTGACTGACCGTGGATCATACCGCCAAAGGCATTCTTTTCACCGGCCTTCACAAGGACACAGGTTCGTCCGGCAATGGTTGTCGTCAAAGCTTCCATCAGTTTGGATGCGTTTTTCTTAACAAAATCGCGCGAACGACTAATCAACGCTTGTCTTGCATGCACTAATTGCTGATGCTTTTGTACCAATAAAGCAGAAGCATCGTCTTTGACAGAGCCGGACATATCAATACAATCCTGAATCTTGGTCATCAATGGCTTACAAGTCTGCATGGTCTCACTGTAAGCGACAAGCTTTTCATACGATTCATCACGAAGCGTATTCTGTACTCTTTGACAGGCCATTAAAAAAGAAGCAATTTCCAACAGCTCCTGAGGAGTCAGGACCATCTGCCGTACCGCTTTTTTGACAGCAGGCTCTACATCATGACAGCCGTGTAAGGATAGTGTACTTCCCGATTGAAACAATCCGATGGATTCACGCACCAAATCTAACTGTTCCTGTATCTGATACCGATCTTGCAGTGGCAAGGCGTTTTGAATTTGTGATCGGCTCAAAGAAAAAGAGGTATGAGCCGCAAATTGATCCAATACACGATCAAAATCAATTGCCTGATTCAATTCATTTCTATAAGCTCTTAAATCCTTTCGCATGTTCTCATCCTTCCCAATACGTGAATAAACGCTCCATCATCGGTTGCGTAAACGATAAAACAGAATGTTCTACAAATACATCGCCATATTGAATCAACGGAAACCGTAAAACCAGAGATAGTGTCATCGCCAACAACAAGACTTTGATGATGCCTAAGCCCAACCCCAGCATATGATTGATGAGCGAAAGCTTCGTCTTTTTCTTTTTGTGAAATAAGATCACCAAAATCCGATATACAATGCGCAGACCCAAAAACAACAACAAAAACCATACGCCAATATTTGCGATATGCATCGTCAAAGCATCTAAGGCCGCCAAGATCTCCGAATGAGAAATATGCCCCAACAAAGGAAATCTCTGTGCCATGATCGGACTCAACAATATCGCAAGTATAAAGCTTCCAAAATAAGTCAGGACATCCAATAATTGACGAACAAAGCCTTTGCGATACGCAAAGAACAAAATCAATAAGGCAAGCCCTATCAAAACAACATTGTAAATATCAAAATAACTTGTATCTAAAACCATAGAATCATTCTATCACATTTGACAAATCCCTAACATAAAAAGACTTGCATTCCTACAAGTCAAAATACATCAAAGAATTTATGTGTTTCCCCGTTAAGTGTGATTTTAGTCAAATGAAACAGCATCTATAAAAAGCCACATTACAGCTTCTGTTCCAAAATCTTCATAATATCCTCTCTTGAAGATGGCTCAACTGACAACATGTCCATTGCCTGCTCAACGTTGGTTGCAATATGATTTTTGACCAGTTGTAGAACACTATTAGCCTTTCCTCTCAGCTCACTTTTCTCGATCAATGCCTCGCTAAACGTACACATCTTCCTGACCTCCTCCTCTTCCTCTTTTTCTAATAGTATATCATACTTCTTCTCTAGGATTTCCAGGATCTGCTCCGCCTTCTTGTTTGACAGAAAGATCAGCTGTATGAACTCCATCACATCTCTAGGGCGCTTTAGGATCTCTTCAGTAGAAATCGTATCGATATCGTCTCCGGGGATACAGGATCAATACTTCCATCGTATCCTTACCTCTTCGTTTTGTTTTGCCCTTTCCCAGATCGATTCCCTGCGATTCCATATCGACCCAGAGCCTTCTTTTCGGATCCTTTGGATGGGCAAGCTTAAACAGCAGGTCATAGCAAACCTTACTGTCCGGCATCTTGAGATCCTCTACATTTTGGCTGACCACTTTATTCGATGTTGGATCCGTATCCAGCCGGTCATAAATCTCCTTTAAGGAAAGATGCCTGTATTCGGATAAGCACTCTTTATAGAGATAGGCCAGGATATTTTCAGAGACAGGATCTTCTTGCACTGGGCATCATAGGATCGTTGAGGATCCTTCAACAAAGCTTCTCAAGCTTTTCTTTCTTCCATCGTTTTTCACCTCTCTTTCATTACACATAGATGGAAATTAGAAACCTTCCTATTATTAGTTACGATAAAATTTCAAAAAACTATAAAAAAAGTTGAATTTTTTTCTAAATAGGAATTTTTTTATAAACAAAGAAAACTATGATACACTCATGATGGTGATTTTATGGCATCTCTTACAAAAAAAATGACAAAACAGGAAATACTGGATTTAAGACAAAAGCTATCCTCTCATATCGTAAAAGAAACGAAACCAGATTATACCTATTATCAAATTAAAACCGATTCTATGACCATTACAGCTTATACCAGCGGTAAAGTTGTGTTTCAGGGACAGGATCTCTCCTGGATGGAAGAAACAGAATCTGAGAAAAATACATATCCCCAGGCAGGAAGCGATGAAGTAGGAACCGGTGACTATTTTGGCCCGGTTGTGGTAGCTGCCTGTATCGTTTCAAAAGAAGCAGCACAAAAACTATCTTCTTTAAAAATACAAGATTCCAAACAAATCAAGGATGACCAAATTCGTAGGCTGGCCCCCGAAATCAAAGCTGTTTGCCCACATTCGATATTGATCGTACAAAACGCAAAGTACAATGAAGTGCATCAAATTCATAATATGGTTGATCTCAAGTGTCGCCTGCATAATCAAGCCTATGTCAATCTAGTGCATAAAGGACATACTCTACCAGATTTTATAATCATTGATCAGTTCGTACAAAAAAACAGTTACTATCGTTATTTAAAAAACGAAAAAGAGGTCATTTCAAACATTCATTTTGAAACCAAAGCTGAAAATAAATATCTTTCTGTAGCCTGTGCCAGTATATTGGCCCGTAATGCCTTTTTAGAAACATGGGATGCGATGGAAACAAAATATGATTTTCGATTTGAAAAAGGTGCCGGTACCAAGGTAGATCAATGCGCCAGAGAATTTGTAAACAGATTTGGTAAAGACCAACTCTATAAAGTTGCGAAATTACACTTTAAGAATACCGAAAAAGCTTTAACCCTTTAATACCTGCTTATCATTTAACAGAGTTTTAACCTGGCTTCATTTTTGTTTTGATACAATTAAAGCATAAAAAAATGGAGAAAATTATGAAGCCTAAACCATCCCTATTAAAAAGAACAGCTACCTTCATTTGTGTTTATTATGTGATATTCTGCATATTTGGTTTCTTTTTGAGAAAATCGCTACCGCAGGAAATTGATACAGAGATTCTATTTCACTTTTTAGCAATAGGAGCGGCACTACCTGTTGCCATACTGTTTATTGTCAGCACCTTTGTTAAGATCATCCAAATTCAAAAAGATATCGCCTATACAAAAGTTAAAAAAGTATTTCATTCTTCCTTATGTATATGCGTGATCCTAGTAGGAACTTGGGTTGGTTTCACGAAAGGAGTCTTGCCAGCTCTTGATCTTTTCTACTTGAACGCTCCGCAAACTGTAGTTCTCTATAATGCACAATTATCCCATAATAATGATTTTTCACGCTTTGAGATCCAGGGACAGGACCAACATCAAAACCCTCAAAGTTACAAACTGACGGCTGCCCTATTAAGAAATTTTCCACTTCAAAAAGGACAACTCACTTTACCAGGGGAAACGATTCAATTAAAGTATTATCCATTCACTGATTTCGTAGTTTCCATAGAAAATATATCCTAATAGAAGCATAGATATATTATTCGTTTCTTATACGTGATAGATAATAAAAGCCCCCGTAACAGCCATGCTTGCCAGTGATAACATCAATCCGATATTAGTTTGGGCAGCTGTCTCTTCTGTAGAAGGTTCTGTTTCCTCTGGTGTTGTGATTTCTGTAGTTTCTTCTGGTTCATCCGTTAATGTCGGATCTTCCGGAATTTCCTCGACAACGGTTTCGGAATCATCCGTAACAGTCGGCTTTTCCTGAGCCGATACGGCGGAATACAAAGAGAAACTCAATGTAAAACAAACCATCAGAGTGAAAAATAATTTAACGTACTTTTTCATATCTCTAACCTCTTTCTCCGGACATAACTGAATCATAACCATCCCCTTCATTATAAGTCAATAACATTTTTCTATCAAAGTTTAAACTAATTTACAACACTTATTGCCACATAAAAAGTCGAGCCCTTCCTTTGCATTGATATTTGTATATAGATTTATGTAACTTTAATCATTTATTTGTTAAATCAGAGAAGAAAGATCAACCTGGAGAAGCCTAAATAAAAACATGGGAAAGGATTCTTCTCACGTTCTATGAATGTTTAATTGATGCAACTTCCATCTAATTTTGGAATCCAAAAAAAATACCGCAAACTAGTCTGCGGCATCTTTTGCTTCTGTCATCGATCGATTAACTTGAACATCTACACTTGTTTCATAGGTTAACTGTACCAGTTCTACACCGGCATCACGAAACATCCTTTTACTCGCAATGTTTTCATCCGTTCCATTGTATTTATCACTCTCATAGACAACACAACGAATACCGGATTGAATGATGGCTTTGGCACATTCATTACATGGAAATAACGAGACATAGATCGTACAGCCATTTAAATCTTGAATGCTGTTTAAGATCGCATTCAGCTCGGCATGCACTACATACGGATATTTTGTCTTTAAAAATTCGCCATCTCTTTCCCATGGAAATTCATCGTCGTCACAGCCTTTGGGAAAGCCGTTGTAGCCTAAGCCAACAACTCGTTTTTGTGCATTGACAATACAAGCTCCCACTTGTGTGTTAGGATCTTTGCTTCGTTTGGCACTCAAATGTGCCATGGCCATAAAATATTGATCCCAGCTTAATACATTTGATCGTTTCATACAGATTCTTCCCTTTCTAAACGTCCTAAAATTTCTTTGAATGTTGGATCTAACGGTGCATCAAAGGCCATCTTTTCCTTTGTAGTCGGATGTATAAATTCGATATGGCAGGCATGCAAAAGCTGTCCGTTGGTATCCAATGTCTTTTTATAACTATATTTTGGATCACCGGCAATCGGATGTTCAATATACTGCATATGTACACGAATCTGGTGTGTCCTTCCTGTCTCTAAAGAACAGCGAATATACGCAAAATCCTTAAAGTTTTTCAATACCGTAAAATGTGTAACAGCATCTTTGGAATTTTTGGCTGTCACCGCCATTTTCTGTCTGTCCTTTTCATCCCGTCCGATCGGTGCATTGATCGTACCATGAGAATGCGAAAAAGGATGATGTACGATCGCAAGATAATCTCTGTGACACGTCTTATCGGATAGCTGCTGAGAAATAGCCTGATGAGCTTTATCGTTTTTACAAACGATCAAAAGGCCACTGGTATCCTTATCGATTCGATGCACGATACCAGGGCGCATTTCTCCGTTGATTCCGCTAAGATCCTTACAATGGTAGAGTAAGCCGTTGACCAAAGTATTGGATGTATGTCCGGGAGCCGGATGTACGACCAATCCTTTTGGCTTATTGATCACCAAAAGATCCGAATCCTCATAAAGAATATCCAGATTCATCGCTTCCGGCTCTATTGTCACTTCCTGTAACGGTGGCAAAGTGATGGATACCTGATCATGTATTTGAAGAGAATAGCTTGCCTTCTCGACTTTTCCATTCACTTGAATATAGTTTTGATCTAAAAGGTCCCTGACACGTTTCCTTGACAATTCCATCGTGGTGGAAACAAATTTATCAAGACGACATCCCTGATTCTTTTCATCAATTGTATAAACTATGTTCTCCATCGTTTTCTCTCCTGTACTTCATCATAAATCATGCATGCGATCAAACAACCAAAGCCTACAGTAATACATATATCCGCAATATTGAAAACGGGGAAATCCCAGCCGAATATACGAAAACTCAAAAAGTCACGCACATAGCCAAACCGCAGGCGATCGATAAAATTCCCTAAAGCACCGGAAAACACAAGAGCCAGGCATAACTGAGCGCGAACATCACTACTGCGAATAAACATGTAGATGATTATCACAAGAGCCGCAATCGTCAACAGGGCAAAAAACAGAATACCAAAATCTTCGAAAAGACTGAAGCCGGCTCCGGTATTTTGTACATAAGTCAACGAAAAGAAATGAGAAATGATCTCCATTCGTTCATGCAGCGCAAATGTTTTAGTAATTGCCCATTTTGTCCACTGATCCAATCCTAATGTCAAAAAGACGATCACCAGTGAAACACAGATTGAAATAATTTTATTTTTCATGATTTCCTTCCTTTAAAACGCTTTATTCTTTCGGTGTAAGAAAAACATTTTGATAAACAGCCAAATGCTCATGACCAAAGCAATCAGTAACATAAAAAATCCAATAGCCGGAATACCCATGATATGCGGTTCCATATCCGTGGTACAGATCAGGCAGGATCCCACTAATAAAGCCGCAATCAAGATACAGACAATCAGTCGATTGACCATACGATCAATTTTGGCAATCGGTGCATCACTGCCCATCAAATTCAAATTCACTTTGATCTGACCATGCTGGATCAACTTGAGCACATCACTGGTCTGCACAGGAAGATCCAGACTCCGTCTAAGTCCTTCTATGCTGCGCTTGATCGTTTTCTGAATCTCTTTTGAAGGATCGATCTGCGTCAAAGTGGCCTTATGCTGACTGACGATCTTTGCCATACTGGTAGTTGGATCCAGATCGATCAAAGTTCCATTCATCGTCATCATACTGCGGGCAAGCATGGAGATTCCTTTGGGTAGTCCAATACGAAACTGATGACAGATGGTAAAGATATCCTGCACCATTTTTGCTAGATCCATATCCGCAAACGACTCACTCATATATTGCGCCATGAACGATTCGATCGCATTGGTAAACGCAATGTAATCAATTTCCTTTTGTACAATACCGATCGCAAGAATGGAATCCACTACATTGGCAACATCACCTAAAGCTAAAGCACGAATAGCTTGTTTCATAATCTGACGATCCCGATTTTCCAAGATTCCCATCATGCCAAAATCGATCCAGACAATCTTATCCTGACGGATTCGAATATTTCCAGAGTGCGGATCGGCATGAAAAAAACCATGCTCGATGATCTGCGAAATATAATTATACGCTAATTTATCTGCAATTTCCTTAACATCATACCCTTCTTTTTCTAAAGTATGCACATCGTTGATCTCATACCCATCGATGTACTCCATGACCAGGACTTCTTTTGTCGTAAACGCATCAATGATCTGTGGCGCATCAATAAAGTTACACTCCTCGTATGTCTTGCGAAACCGTTTGGCAAAGGCAGCTTCATTGGTAAAATCCATTTCCTGTTTAGCTGCCGTCCAGAATTCATCGATCACCATATTCAGATCCACAACACTGCTGACGATATCGCTTAAATTTAAGACACAAATCGCCTTTCTTAATAAGCCGACATCACGTTCCATCCATTCGTAAATATATGGACGTTGTACCTTAGCCACAACACGTGTACCATCGCGTAAGGTAGCCTCATGAACCTGCGCTATCGAGGCAGAACCTAACGGAATCGGTTCAAATGATGAAAACACTTCCGACATAGGTTTATGATATGACTTCTCAATTTGTTCCTTGACCGTATCAAAGGACATCGGCGTAACACGGGAACGCAGCTTCATCAACTCTTTGCAGTAGCGCTCCGAAAACATGTCCTGCCTGGTGGACATGATCTGCCCAATCTTAACGAATGTGGGTCCTAAATCTTCCAATATCCTTCGAAATTTAACAGGATCCATTCCCTTGCGAATCTGATACTTTCGTAAGATACGCAAAATCTGCATGAAACGTGCGCGTGTTGAAATCTTACTCGTGCTTTTCATGCGTATCCTTCTTTCGATGTAACGGCGTATTGGTTACGGTTTCCGTATGCAGCCATGAGCGCATCCACTTTACAGATTGACCGATCGCATTTTTTAAACTTTTACTGCTGAAATCAAAATTTTCAATAAGTAATTTTTCCCAGTTTGGATCCTGTATCTTCATTATTAATACCTCATTTGTTATTTTAACATATTTTATATTCGTTTTTACAAATGTATAAGAATCCATGACTAAGACATTTATAGAATACCTTATATTTCTTAACTTTTTTTAAACAAAACCTTTCTTTTTCGTAATATTGACAAAAAAAGACCAGAGGATTTCCCTAGTCCGTAAACTTATTATAAAATTCCATACTTTCCAGAACGCTGGTATCTTCGATTGGATTATCATCCAAACGCAAGGCCTCTAATAACTGTAAATCTTTTAGTGGTGTGACATCTGTGATGTAATTGGCCTTTAGCGTTAACGATCGCAAGAACTTCAAATGAGCAAGTGGTGTAAGATCCGTAATCGCATTGTGATCCAGTCGCAAATAGGAGATGAAGCCTAAATGCTCTAATGGTTTTAGATTGGAAATCACATTGTTGTAGAGATCGACATTGCACAAATCCTCAAGATCCTTTAATGGCGTCAAATCTTTGACATCGTTATTTTCAAGAGATAAGATCTGCAGCTGCTTCATGTCCTTTAGACATGTGATATCTTTGATCTCATTTCGTCCCACATTTAAGTTAACCATATTCTTCATATTTTTCAATATGGAGATATCCTTGATTCGGTTTGTATAAAGATCCAGATAAACAAGCTTAGTAGCTTTTCTTAAAAATTTGATGTTTTCCAGCTGACAGAATTGTGCTTTAAAGATCTCCAACTCTTCTACGGCTTTAAAGCGATCCATGTTCCTGATCTCGTTTTTAGAAACATTCAGGCGTTTTAAACCTTTCATTTTATTTAAAAGTGTCAGATCTGTAAAACCTGTCTGCTGCAGATGTAAAGATTCACAATGAATCAAATCTTTTAAGAAACCAAAATCATCGGCTTTATTAAACGCAATATTGATCGATGTCAAATTCGGGAATTCCTTTAAAACATCGTAATTATGAATATATGGACAATTGGACAAGTTCAATCGCTTTAAATTTTTCATCAGCATCAATGGTGAAATATCGCTCATCAAATTTGTAGATAGATCCAATTCTTCAATATTTTCCAAGTAGGAAAGATCCTGAATATTGAATAGACGCATACCGGCCATATGCAGTTTTTTCAACTTTTTCAAAGAACCTAAGATCGCAAAACTAAACGGCCCGTTTTCGGTATTGATATAAACTTCTTCCAGTTTCTTACAACGTTCCAAATACTCCAGACTATCTACTTTGGCTCGTTCCAAATTCAAGTATTCCAGATCGATCATGGCCGCAATACTGCTTATATCCATGGTATATAATTTATTTCGACTCAAATTTAATCGCTTTAACTGTCGAAAACCGTGCAGAGCCTGCAGATCACGAAGCTGATTTCGAGATACATCCAAAACCTCCAGGTTTCTCAAGTCACGGATCGGATCCAACTCTTCCAGCAGGTTATTAGAAACATTGAGTACAACGAGATTTTCGGCATATTCCAGTCCTTCCAGGCTTTTTATTTCATAATCCGGCGCTTCCAGATGGGTCAGCTCTAACATAACTTCCGGTGTTAAATCTTCTTCTTTTACACGCAAAGTACGTGCGGTTACTTGTCGTAATACATCATCCTTGATCAACATACTAAAACCCTCTCAATCTGTCACTTTAATAATACAACAAAACAAAGAAGATGTGCTATCAAAAACAAAGAAAACCCACTTTCCTTACCGAATTTTTACATTCATAAATCCATTGTATCCAGCCTTGTACAAAAGCCGTTGTCCCCTTTAAAAATGGACAAATTGGTCTAAGAGTGTTACAATCTCAAGTTTTGAACAAAAACGCCAAAAGTCCTTTGTTTATAAGGCTTTTGGCGTTTTCTCTGTGTAGTGATATTTTCTTGATTTTATCAATATTTTAAATTTCTTCGGATTTCTTCTTTTCTCTTATATTTAGATTCGG
>NZ_JAXKBY010000005.1:0-8610 GCF_036552745.1 Faecalicoccus sp. | reverse complement strand
TTGTCTTTTCGTCATGCCTGTAAACGACAGATTCCGATCATACCAGTGATCATAAAGCCTGGACTTCATCAAAATCCAGGCTTTACTTTACTTTGTTTTTAAGTTAATACTTTTCTTGTAGCTTAACTTAATGACATTGGCTGTTAGAATTCCTCATTTTTCATTTTCATCTAAGTCATTTAAATGCAAATGGATAATCCTGCATCATTCATTTAAAAAATCTACGATTTCAAAATCACAGTATCCTTTAGGACTTTCTTTGACTCGCACTAGTGCACGAAACATTGTACCGTTTTTACTTTCTAAGGTTGCTTTTATACTTTCATTACGCAAGAGGGCTTTCGCTTCGTTTTCTCCCACATAGATATCATCCTGATTGTCTTTATATCGTTTCATATGTTCATACAATTTAAAGTTACAATCTTTTTTCATTTTATGAACATAATATAATCCGCCGTCTTTTCGATGTTTTACAACGATTTCATCATGGCAATAAGGACAATTTCCTACACTATGTAGCTCTGCATTGGGAAAGTCTTCTTCAAGTATTTGACTGATATCTACATTCGGATTTTTTGAAACTCGAACCGAGAGATTTAAAATCATCTTCTCATTGAAATTGCGCACAAAGCGTCCATTGCTGTCATCATTTTGGGATGTATAGGCATCGGATAAATATCTTTTATACAATGCTTCATCCACGACATATTCTTTCTTGTGAAGATCCAACAACCCGATTTGAACCAGTTCATCCATTGTATAATCTTCAAAATTAAATGTGAATGGAATACGACTTCTTAGACCAGAATTGCTCTGAAGAAAATCATTCATTTCTTTTGTATATCCTGCAAAAATAATCACAATATCTTTGCGATAGTCTTCCATAAATTTCAATATTGTATCAATGGCCTCCTGTCCAAAAGAATCATTATCCCCCTGATATAAAGTATAAGCTTCATCAATAAATAATATTCCACCTAAAGCAGACTGAAGGATGGCTTTGGTCTTTATGGCCGTTTGCCCTACATAACCGGCCACCAAATCCGATCGGCTTGTTTCTACAAAGCTATTGGTTTTTGTGATGCCCTTATGATATAAAATATTTCCTAAAAGCCTGGCCACGGTAGTCTTTCCTGTACCAGGATTTCCCAAAAACAAGGAGTGCAAAGTAATATCATCCGCTTTAAAGCCTTGTTCCATCCGTTGACGATTGTATTCTACCTGCGCAATGAACGCATCGACTTGTTTTTTTACCGTATGGATTCCGATTAGATCCTGTAGTTTCTGATAAGCTTCATTATCCGATTGACGATACTTTTGATCTTTATTTAAATAATTATCAATATCCAAAGCGGTAATTGTCGTTACATTATCGCTGGAATTGGAGATAAACATCTTAATCAAACCTTCATTGAAATTTCGTATCCATCGTCCATTGCTTCGCTCTAAGGCTCTTTCATAAGCTTGTTTGACTTTTTGTATATAATAGGATTCATCCTCTAACAGAAAATCACGTTGTGATAAGTCATTCAATCCAATTTGAACAATTTCTTCACTAGTATAATCATCAAATATAAACGTATTGGCAATTCTGGAGGCCAGGCCACTATTCATCTGTAAAAATTCTTCCATCTCTTTTGGATACCCGGCAAAAATAATCATGATATTATCGCGATGTTCTTCCATAAAAGTAAGAATAGTATCCACCGCTTCCTGTCCAAAGTTAACACTTGCGTCTTTTTTATTTAATGTATAGGCTTCATCAATAAACAAAACGCCCCCTAATGCGGATTGTAATATGTTTTGTGTCTGTATGGCGGTTTCCCCTACATGGTTGGAAATTAAATCACTTTCCTTTACCTCAACAAACTTATATTCATCACTATGAAATACACCGAGTTCATAAATAATTTGGCCGATCAGTCTTGCGACCATCGTTTTTCCAGTACCAGGATTTCCCATAAATACACTATGTAGGGATAATTCCTGTACTTTTTTTCCTTCTTTCTTTCGGCTTTCATTAAACCCGACCAGTTTACGTATATTTTCCACTTCATCCTTAATTCGAGTCAGTCCTACAAGGCTTTGTAGCTTCTTATAAGCGGATACAGAAGATACAACTTCCTTTTGATTTTCTGTTTTTGACTCTGTAACAAATTCGCAAACCCTTGAATTTTCATCACATCGATGTACATTTTCATACTGTTGAGGAAGATCTACTTCATCGATCACAAAAGAGGAATATGAACTCATTTTAAATAAGGTATATGCATGATCTGAAAAATGTATCCTCGATCCGTAAACGGTTGAATAATCCTCCGCAAATAGATAATAGTAGTCTTCGACAGCATCTTGAAATGTAAGATTTTGCGCATAGGCATAGGAACGATGCATATGAAGTTGTCCTTGAATAACAGTATCATTAAAATAGGCTTTCGAATCAAACAGCCCTATCCATTTTATGGAATCATTGACAGAACGAAAAATAGAATTATTTTTCGCATACAAAGAGTTTTTTGATACAACTTCCTGATAATATGCCGAATTTTCACTCGTCAATTCTACATGATCAAGCATCACGGTGGGATAAGCTGTCCCTTCCTCGGTTACGATGGTCTTGCCGTTTAGGGTACTATTATAGATTTCCAAAGTAGAATCAACAGCATGTACACAATTATAATCATTTTCCATACTTGTATCCATCATGATTCCGTTCGAATTTAGGCTATGTATGCGTATATTTTCCAAGATAGAATTAGAGATTTCAAAGTTTGAATTCGGTATATAAAATTCAATATCTCCTTGTCCATTCGATTTAAATTTAGAATGTAACATCTCTAAATCGCTATTTTCAATATACAATAATGGATAGTTTGATGCAGGTACATCCGAGATTAGAATACAATGATCAAATCTCAATGTGGATTGTTTCACATTGATCGCATTGCTTTGGGTTCCCGAAACACGTTGTAAATGATTCAAAGTCAAGTTTTGTAATGTAACATTAGCCCCATCTGCAACAAAAATTTGACCAGTCAATGTATTCGTGAGTCGCTGTTGTTCTTCTCCGGGGATGCTGGCAGGCGTTCCAATGATCGTTATATCTTGTCGAATCGTTACTTTACCAATATTTTCACAATAGTTTTCCTCTAAAACAAATACATCATCTAAAGATGCATTTTCTAGAGCTTTGATTAAAGACATTCCAAAAAAACCTTTTTTTATCTTATAGACTCCCATATTTCTCTCCAATCATTTAAATCGTTATATCACATTCATCAGAAATTAGGAATATTTCTGTTCATTTTTTGTATGTTTTTATTTTGACATAATTTCATCTATAAATCGACATCATTGATACTAACACATTCAAAAAAAGGATGTCATCCATCACATCCTTCAATCCTATTCCACTTCTGTAATCGTAATACCTTTATGATCCAGATATTGATTCATATATGCCCCCTTAATACTGGTTGTGCCTATTTTTATATCATAAAGTTTGGCCAGCATTTTCACAATTTCTTCCGTATTCATATAAGAGGTATTGATCATCATATCGTAATTGGAACTGGCGCCCCATTTCTGACCGGTATAAAACTCATAGAAACCGGCACGTCTTTCATCTTTATCATGAACAAACTTTCTTGCCTTTCGAGCCGGCACCTTATATTCGCTGATGCTCCAATTGATTCGTGTTTCCAAATCTGAATAGATAAACAGTTTTATCGTATTGGGATGATCTTTTAAGATATAATCAGCACAGCGCCCTACGATCACTGCACTTTCTCTCTGGGAAATCCCCTGAATCAATTCACAGGCTTTTTCATACACTTCGGAATTTATAGAAAGCTCTGTAATTGCTGAGATCTTATGTCGTCCGGCTACCGAAAATAAGCCTTGTTCATTTCGGTTTTCTTCACGGAAAAAGTCTGGATTGATTCCAAAATCATTGGCAATCAATTCCATGATTTCTTTATTATAATAGCCAATGTCTAAATACTCTGCCAATTGTCTTCCTATCTCTCTTCCATTCGATCCAAACTGTCGAGAAATAGTAATAATTACATGTTTATTCATATGATGCACCTTTGTTTATATTATACATGATTTATCTGGAAAGCTACCAGGAAAAACGGAAAGTAAAGGGATCCAAAGCACAAAGGCTCAAGATCCCTCTTTCTCTTTCAAAGAGTTTTGTAATGCTATAACTAGTTATTAACTTCTGAATATTTTCTACGTCCCGGATGCAGATTGTCAACATAATAGCGGATCGTTAATGTTCCTGCTACTTTCGTTTTAACTTTTGGTTCAACGATAAAACCGTCCCCTTCTAACATCGCATCTAACATAGCTTTACAGCAGGTAGTCGTGTTACCTTTTACACCTGGTTCACATTCATTCATGAATTCCTTGGCATTGACTTCAATGTACAACCACATCTTGTCATGTGCTTCTTGTTTCATTTCCTGTAAACGGGCTGCATACTGTTCCTGAGTCCATTTTTCCATGCTGATACTTCCTTTCCTTTCGTTTTCATTTTACTCCTAAACACCCTATAAGACAAGATTTGGGGACTGACCAATGTGGTCATAGGTCCTATTTTTATGCATTATCCTTTACTTTTCATCGTTTTATGATATCATAATGATATCAAATAGATATTCATGGAGGACAAGTTATGCATCAGGAAGTTGTTCAAAAAGAAATAAATCCCATCAACGGATTTATAACGTTGTTTATTGGTTTGGTCGGTATGATTGGAAGCATCTTCTTATTCGTATGGGGCTGCATTATGGCTGCTGAAGAAACCAATGTCGGACTCGGTGTGACCTTTATCATTGGCGGTGTGATTCTGTTTATCGTATTTTTGATCGTATTATGCGGTCTAAAAGTAGTAAAACCAAATGAAGCGCTGGTCTTAACTTTGTTTGGTAACTATTATGGTACGATCTTAAAGCCTGGTTTCTTTTTCGTAAATCCATTTGTTTCCTACGTCAACCCGGTTTATCAAAACCACATCACTTCACAAACTAAAAAAGTAGGTATCAAGGAAAACTCGATTGAAGTTAGCGGTATGACTTTAGGGAAAAAGACAGTCTCCCTCAAAAGCATGACCTTGGATAACGGTGTTCAAAAAGTTAATGATGTACAGGGAAATCCGATCATCATCGGTGCCGTTGTGATTTGGAAAGTTGTCGATCCAACCAAAGCCGTCTTTAACGTAGAAGATTATGCCGAATTCTTATCCATTCAGGCGGACAGTACGATTCGTAATATCGCAAGATTGTATCCTTATGATGATCTGGATCAGGAAGAAAATGCAGATAATACAGAAAGAACGCTGCGCGGCAGCTCTGTGGCAATTGCCAACGATATGAAAGAAGAATTAGATCGTCGTGTGGCCTGTGCCGGATTGGATATCGAAGAAATTCGTATCACACATCTAGCTTATTCCGAAGAAATTGCAGCTGCCATGCTGCAAAGACAACAAGCCAATGCCATCATTGCTGCACGTCAGAAAATTGTAGATGGTGCCGTCGGCATGGTGAAAATGGCCATTGATAAATTAGGAGAAGAAGAAATCGTTCTTTTAGATGAGGAAAGAAAAGCACAAATGGTTTCCAATCTGTTAGTCGTTCTTTGTTCCAATAAAGATACACAGCCTATCGTCAACAGCGGATCGATCTACTAATGGATTTAGATCAAAAAGAAAAAAAGCTTCAGGAACGACAACAAAGATTAGCGCAATTGGAACAGGAAATTCTCGAAAAAGAGAAAGCATTAAAACTCAAAGAAAAGCAGAAAAAACAACTCATCCTGCGACTTCCAGCTTCCTTATGGCAAGATATTGCGATTTGGGCGGAAGAAGATTTAAGAAGCATCAATTCACAAATTGAATACATTTTGAAACAAGCTGTGAATCAACACAAGAAATAGAAAAGCTATATTTAAAACCAGAAGAATCTTCTGGTTTTTTCATAGATACAATTAAGGAATCAGCGTTAGCTGCACTTTCTGTTTTTCTTCATCGATCTTATATACCCAAACCGTGATCACATCACCAACGGAAAGAAGTTCACTAGGATGATGGATCCTCTTCTTTGACATCTGTGAAATATGGATCAGTCCATCTTCATGTAAGCCGATATCGACAAAAGCACCAAAATCCACAACATTTCGAACAGTTCCTTCCAGTTGATCATGCACATGCAAATCTTCCATGGTAAGAATATCTTTACGTAATAAAGGCGCATCATTTTGATCGCGATAATCGCGTAAAGGTGTGCTGATCGCATCTAAAATGTCTTTTAAGGTATAAGTATCACACAAAACCTGATCTTGTATCTTTTGAAGGGATGTTTGTTCCAATGCTTTTTTGGCCTTGTCTGTGCCCATATCCTCTGGGTGCAAATCTAAAATTTGCAGCACCTGACGAGCTATCTCATAAGACTCCGGATGAATGCCCGTGCGATCCAGTGGTTCGATACCATCTTCAATGCGAAGAAAGCCGGCTGCCTGTTCAAACGATTTTGCACCGATCTTGGGAATCTTTTTAATTTCTTCTCTGGATGTGATTTTGCCATGCTCCTGACGGTAAGAAACAATACTGTTAGCCATGGATGTTGTGAGTCCTGATACATTTGTCAATAATACCGGACTGGCAGTATTGATATTGACTCCGACAAGATTAACAGCCTTCTCCACGACAAAGGAAAGGCGTTCCCCTAGTCTTTTCTTAGGAAGATCGTGCTGGTATTGACCAACCCCAATCGATTGTGGATCGATTTTGATCAATTCTGATAAAGGATCCAACAATCTTCTCGCAATCGATATGGCACTTCGTTGTTCGACTTTTAAATCCGGAAATTCTTCAATGGCCAGCTTACTGGCACTATATACACTGGCACCCGCTTCCGAGACGATCGTATAAGCTACCGAAAGATCATATTCTTTGATTACTTCTGCCACAAAGGCTTCACTCTCACGACTGGCTGTACCATTGCCAATCGCAATCAGATCGACATGATAGCCCTTACATAGCTGCACCAATTTTTTCTTTGCCTCCGGTATGCGAGCATTAGGTTGATGAGGATAGATCACATCGACATATAACTTCTTTCCCGATGCATCGATCACCGCTAATTTACATCCCGTTCGAAAAGCCGGGTCAAATCCCAGGATGATCTTATCCTTCATAGGTGGCTGTAATAAGAGTTTTTCCAGGTTCATAGAAAAGACATCCATGCTGCTTTCCTGTGCTTTTTGTGTCAGTTCCGAGCGCACCAGACGTTCTATCGAAGGATAGACCAAACGCGTTAAGCCATCCAACACAGCTTCCTGCACATAAACGGCAGTTGGTGATGAAGGATATCGAATCTCTCTTTTACATACCCAGTTTTCTATATATTCTTCATTAAATACAATCGAAACGGAAATAACCTTTTGATCTTCGGCTCTATCGATAGCCATGATTCGATGTGCCGCCAAGGTCGATACTTTTTCTGAATAATCATAATACATGCGATACACTTTTGTTTCATCGTTATGATTCTTCCTGGCACTCGTTTGAATTCTTCCATATTGTACCATGGAGTCATAAATCTTATTTCGTATCTTTTGATCTTCACTGATCTTTTCCGCAATGATATCTTTTGCCTGTTGTATGGCATCCTTTACATCGACCACTTTTTCATTTAAGAATTGACTTGCGCCAGCTTCATCAAAAGAACGAGGAAAGCGTAAAAGCAGATCAGCCAGTGGCTGCATTCCATTTTCTATGGCAATACCGGCTCTTGTTTTCTTTTTCTGTTTATAAGGGCGATACAATTCCTCGACTTCTGCCAGTTTGGTACAGGAAAGAACGCTGCTTTTGATCGTATCATCCAACTTACCTAAGGTTTCAATACGTTCCAAAACCTCTTCCTTTCGTTTTTGAAGATGCACTTGATATTCATACTGTTCCTGAATCACACGAATTTGTTCTTCATCCAGTCCTTTTGTTCTTTCTTTTCGATAACGGGCAATAAAAGGAACGGTACTGCCTTCTTCCAATAATTTCAATGTATTATAGATTTGTTCCGGTTGCAGGTGATGTTCCTTAGCGATTTGTTCAATAATTGTTTGTTCCATATTTTCTCCTTGTCGAGTTCTTATTATAACAGGTATTTTTGATCTTCTCAAAAGAGTTCTATGTGAACTTTCCGGCTTTATAAAAGCCCGGCATCTGAAAACAGTACCGGTCAAAAAACATCACGATTTAATCCTTCTTTTCATTCAAAAATACACAGAAGACTGCCACAAACAATCCTAATAAGATCCATAGATAGGCTGCATCCCAAAATTCTAAAAGCATGTCAGATTTTTCCAGAAGCAAGAAAATTAACTCGTTTTCTTACTTTCCTGAAGTAAAGCTTCCAATAATTGATTTGTTTTACGAATCTCATCACGGATCGATGATAACCACAGCCAAAGAATGAATAAAATTAAAATTGCCAAAATCACAACCGCCACAAACAACATAAGTATCACCTTTTTATGAAATTCCTAAATAATCGTATCTGTATGATAAATATCAAGTAAAAACAAGCCTATCCTCTACAATAATTA
>NZ_JAXKBY010000004.1:0-9537 GCF_036552745.1 Faecalicoccus sp. | reverse complement strand
TGCATGATTTCTTCTTATATCATATGTTGCGTTTTCATGAAGAACCGCAAAAGATCTATGCTCTATGTCTTAAAGCTTTTCCATCCATAAAAAAAGAAACGATCCAGAAAGCTCTACAAACTTTCTATTCTCGTTTCTTTGCACAGCAGTTCAAACGAAACTGTATGCCGGATGGTGTCAAAGTCGGTTCTATTTGTTTTTCACCTAGAGGTGACTGGCGTATGCCAAGCGATGCCAGTCGCAATCTATGGCTTTCACAAGTAAAAGCGATCCAGAATGATTAAATCTGGGTCGTTTTCTTTTATATTCACCTTTCAATCTTTAACATCTGTACCGCAATACAACCTGGTCCACCTTGCGTAATAAACGTCGGTGATAACGGAGAAATGATGATTTTTGCCTCTGGGTATTTTGCTTTTAGCTTCTTTTGTGTTTCAAAAGCCAACTCATCATTAAAAGCATGCGTAATAAAGAAAGTATAATTCTCATCAACATGTTTCTTATCACATTCTTCCAAAATCGATTTTAAAGCTTTCGTATATGTTCGTGTTACTGTAAATTTGACTAAAGCTTTTCCGTCATCTTGTTTCTGCATCACGGGTATAAGTTTCAACAAGCCGCCAAGTCCGGCTTCAATTTGACGAACACGTCCTCCCCGAAGCAAAAATTGGAAATCAAAAGGAATTAAAAACGATAAATCACTTTCTCTGGATTTCTCCAACATAGACAATACTTGTTCCAAAGAAGCACCTTCTGCCTTCATTTTTACAGCTTCATCCACCAACAGGCGATGAGGTCCACAAAGTGTCATGGAATTAAAAATATGAATTCTTTCCGGATGCTCACATTGTTCTTTTGCCAGCATCGCATTTTCGTAAGTACCGCTTAAACCATCGGCCATGGTAATATCCAATACTTCCCCATCTTTAGTCAGTTCATTATAGGTATCGATCTTATCTCCGATAGAAGGCTGCGACGTACTGGGAACTTTCTTTTGTTTGATAAGCGTTAAAAGACGAGTACTGGTAATATCTTCAAAATCTCTATAGCTTTCTCCATCAATGTTGACATGAAGCGGACAAACACGTATTCCCTTCTTTTGTCCTTCCTGAATGGAATATAGTGTCGATGAATCTGTAACAATATGAAACATTTAAAAATCCTCCTTGGACAACTCTATCATTAAAGTATCATTAATAGTTTTTAAAGTCAATATATCTAGTTTTTAAAACTAGTTTGATTAGTTATTATAATTGTGTTACACTTCTTCCATGGAGCAAAAAGGAAACATTCAAAAAAAACTTATTGCGTTTCGATGTCCCCGATGGAAAGATCTTCCGGACTTTGATTTATACATGGATCAGGTTGTTTTGTGGATCACACAAAAGCTGGAACCCTTATATTTTAATCAGGAAAAAATCTTAACCAACAGCATGGTCAACAATTATGTTAAAAACAGTATTGTTGATCCACCTGTAAAAAAACACTATACATCGAAGCATCTGGCATATTTAATTGTCGTTTGTATTTTGAAGCGTTGTTACACATTATCCGAAATTGCCGGATTGATCGATATTCAGGCAAAAATTCCGGGATCGAACTATAAAGCGGCTTATGATAAGTTTTCGACTTACTTTGAAATTTACCTGCATGAAGTCATGAGAAAAGGAAATTTAGATTCCATTCATTCTAAATATCATTCAAAAGAAGAAGAACTCTTATGTAATGTAGTATCTTCTATTGTTTTAAAAATCTATACAGAATATTATTTGTTGGACCAATAATGCTATAAGATTAGAAGTTACTGGTTCTTTTTTGTAAGATCGCAGAAAAAAAGACACTCAAAGTCTGAGTATCTTTTCCTCATTCCATTTATCTTTTACTGGTGGGTTTTGATTTGGGATACCAAAGGCAAGAATCCATAAAGGAAGAATATGCTCTGGTAAATCAATGACTTCTTTTATTTTTTCGATTCTGTCCTGGTTAGGATATCCACCCATCCAACAAGAACCGATACTTAATTCTTTGGCCTGCACCAGCATATTTTGGGTAGCTGCTGCACAATCTTGTTGACAATAATCCGTACTGGGATTGATTGATAAATCCGCACAAACCACAATCGCAAGTGTGGCGGTTTGTAAAGGAGAAGCATAAGGCGAAAACTCCTGCAATTGACGAATCAGACTTTCCTTTTCGATCACCACAAAATACCAAGGCTGTAGGTTTCGTGCCGATGGTGCAAAAAATCCAGCTTTTAAGATGGCATTGACTTGTTCCTGTGTCAATGTTTGATTAGTGAATTGACGAACACTCGTGCGCTCGTATATCGCATTCATGGCTATTCCTCACCGTCCCAACAATACGTACAAAGCTTACATTTTGGCAAACCGATCGATTCAATCATATCATCTAAACGATGGTAACGAAGCGAAGTAAACTTAGAGCGCTTACGAATCTCTTCGCACATATTTTGATAACGTTCACTATCTGGATCTGCATATTCTTTTAATACTTCATCACTGACATTTTCACCTTCCAGATCCTTGATGACACGTCTTGTGATCAGATCCATTTCCGAACTGGAGCGTGAAAAATTTAAATATTTACATCCATACATGATTGGTGGACAGGCAGGACGTACATGAACTTCTTTAGCACCTGACTGATAAAGAAAATCTGTTGTTTCTCCCAGTTGGGTTCCACGAACGATCGAATCATCAATCAACAACAATTTTTTATCTTTGATTAGCTCCTGAACCGGAATCAGCTTCATTTTGGCAATCATATTTCTTTGTGACTGGCTGGTTGGCATAAAACTTCGAGGCCAGGTTGGTGTATATTTGATAAACGGTCTGGAGAATGGTATTTTTGTCGCATTTGAATAACCTACCGCATGGGCGATTCCACTATCCGGAACACCGGCTACGCTATCGACTTCGACATTTGTATCTCTTGTTGATAAAATTTCCCCGCAACGATTGCGCATACATTCTACATTGACGCCCTCATAAGTACTGGTTGGATAACCATAATATACCCATAAGAACGAACAAATCTTCATTTCTTCCCCGGCTTCTTGTTTCACTTCCACACCATTAGGAGTCATATACAAAATTTCACCAGGACCCATATCTTTGTAGTGATGATATCCTAAGTTTAAAAAGGCGCTGCTTTCGAATGTTGCACAATATCCTGTATCTTTTTCACCTATGATAATGGGTGTACGACCAACCTTATCACGAGCACAGTAAATACCCGATTTTGTCAGGATCAATATGCTCATACTGCCTTCTACAACATCCTGCACATAACGTAAACCTTCCACTAAACTGGCCTTTTGATTGATCAAGGCTGCCACTAATTCTGTTGGATTGATGCCACCTGTACTCATTTCAAAGAAATGTGTCATTCCGTTTTGAAAACAACTTTCCTTCAATTCGTCCAGATTGTTGATACGACCTACGGTAGTAATCGCAAAGCTTCCTAAATGAGAATGAACCAGTAAGGGCTGTGATTCAAAGTCTGAAATACAACCGATGCCCAGACCACCTTCAAACTGATCTAAATCTTTATCAAATTTAGTACGAAACGGGCTGTTTTCTATATTGTGAATGGCTCTGTTAAAACCATTCTTTCCATATACAGCCATACCAGCACGACGTGTCCCTAAGTGTGAATGGTAATCTGTACCAAAAAACAAATCTAAAACACAACTTTTTTTTGAAGCTACCCCAAAAAATCCACTCATAACGTTCTCCTTTTTTAAAAATGTATTATCAGTGTAACACAATTTTTATATTTCAGACAATTGAAGTTTAAAAAGTACAACATATCTATTTAAAGGGTACAACAATCAATCAAAAGTATGTTTTACAATCCATTCTTTTTGTAGTCTTGGTAGTTCATTTTTTTACGTCGTTTAATTGACGGTTTTCAGAACACAGGCATCATAAACGCAGCCAAAGAATCAACATCACAATAAAAAATTCTCTGGAAAATCCAGAGAATCTATTGAATTTGGTTTAATATCGCCTGATAAACCTCATCAAAGCCAATCTTTTCAGTACTGCTGATACCATAGATGTTCTTTAATGGCAATTGCAGCTTCTGTGAAATATTTTTTAATGCTTTGATTCGCTTTGTATTAGGAATCTTATCGATCTTAGTTGCCACCAACAAGATCGGAATCTGTAACGATTTAAAATATTCGATCATATCCAGATCGTCATTGGTCGGATCATGTCTGGCATCGACAAGTTGAATCGCAAGCTTTAGCTGCTCTCTCTGGGAAAAATAATCTTCCATCATCTTTCCCATCTTCTTCAACATTTCCTTGGACATACGAGCATAACCGTAGCCTGGTACATCCACTAACATCCAAGTACCGTCAATATCAAAGAAATTGATCAAGCGTGTTTTTCCGGGTGTATTTCCTACATAGGCGAGGCGCTTGCGATTGGTCAGTGCATTGATAAAGGAGCTTTTCCCAACGTTACTTCGGCCTACGACTACAACTTCCGGAAGGTTGGAATCTGGCCATTGTTCCTTTTCAACGGCACTGATGACAAATGTCGCCTGCATATTACTGAACCAGTGCGTGTGACAGGACTTGTTTCACATTGGAAACTGGAATAAATGTCACCGCATCTTTTACTTCCTGTGGAAGCTCGTCCAAATCTTTGACATTACCACGAGGAATCAAGATCGTATCGATCCCGCTTCGATGTGCAGCCAGCGATTTTTCTTTTAAACCGCCAATTGGAAGTACATTTCCACGAAGTGTTACTTCTCCTGTCATCGCAATGTTTGCCTTTACAGGAATATTACTGAAGCAGGAAACCAAAGCGGTTGTCATCGTAACACCGGCACTAGGCCCATCCTTAGGAACCGCACCTTCTGGAACATGCACATGAACGTCCAGCTTTTCAAAATCACTGGAATCGATATGATATTCCTTGGCATGTGCACGAATATAGTCTAAGGCAATACTGGCGCTTTCTTTCATGACATCGCCTAACTGTCCTGTCAGGATCAGTTTGCCATGGCCATCAAACTTATTGGCTTCAATCTGTAAGATATCGCCGCCAAAGCTGGTATAAGCAAGTCCGGTTACGGTTCCAACCTGATCTTTTTTCTCTTTTTTACCGTAATCCACTTTTTCATTGCCTAACCATTCGTGAATCAGCTTTTTATTTAAAGTAATCGAGCGTTTTCCATCCTTTAAGATCGCAAGCACGGTCTTACGACAAATCGTCGCAATCGTTCTTTCCAGCTGACGAACGCCGGCCTCTCTTGTGTAATAGCGAATCAGATATAAAAGCATCTTATCGCTGACTTTTAACTGATTTGGCTTCAAACCATTTTCTTCCAGCTGTTTTGGAAGCAAATGCTCTTTGGCAATATTGGTCTTTTCAATATCTGTATAGCTGGAAAGCTCGATGATCTCTAAACGATCACGCAAAGCCGGTGGAATATTTTCCAGATAGTTGGCGGTTGCGATAAATAAAACCTTGGAAAGATCATAGCTTTCTTCAATATAATGATCAGAGAACATAGAGTTCTGTTCCGGGTCCAATACTTCCAACATGGCAGAGCTTGGGTCCCCTTTATAATCGGAAGCCATTTTATCAATTTCATCAATTAAGAATACCGGATTTGTGACCTGTGCCTTTTTCATTCCCTGAATGATGCGTCCCGGCAAAGCGCCTAAATAAGTGCGTCGATGTCCACGAATTTCCGCTTCATCACGAACACCACCTAATGAGATTTTCACAAAGTGACGATCTAAGGCGCGGGCTACACTGCGAGCCAAAGATGTTTTACCAACACCCGGCGGACCAACCAGACATAAGATTGGCGCTTTTAGTGAATTGGTCATCTGCTTAACGGCCAAATATTCCATGATACGTTCTTTGACCTTTTCTAGGCCATAATGATCTTCATCTAAAATTCTCTGTGCCTCATTTAGGTCTTCGTTATCATGTGTTTCCTGCCACCAGGGAAGGTCCATCAGCCAGTCAATATAGTTTTTGATGACACCGGTTTCTCCGGATGCCATAGGCAGCATTTCATAACGCTGCAATTCTTCTGTAACCTTCTTCTTGATATAATCCGGATATGGATTTTCCTCTAAACGTTTACGAATTTTTTCCGCATCCTGATCCTGTGATCCGATGTCACCTAATTCTTCACGAATGGCATTCATCTTCTCACGCAGATAATAATCTTTTTGTCCCTGATCAATGCGCTCTTTGACCGTTTCATTGATCTTCTGTTCAACTTCCGACATTTTCTTTTCTTTTTCCATGTCGGCCAACAACATCTCTAAACGATCATTGATTCCCAATGTTTCCAGATATTTCTGTTTTCTTTCCGTACTTAAAGGAAAAGCCTGTACCGCACGATCACTTAAAAGATCGGCACCAATTCCTTTGGACAGTTCAATGATCAATTCTTTTGACAAGAACTTTTCCGCATTGCCCATCGTATCAAATTCATTGGCGATCATACGAACCAGAGCTACCTCTTCCATTTCATCCTGACGATAGCTGTGTAAGATATCAACCTGGGCTATGTCACTCAGGCTGCCCTGCTCCCATGCGTTTAACTGCACACGATCCAAGCCTTTAAACTTGATTCGTAAAAAGTTTTCAAAACGTCGTACATGACGAATTTCACAAAGTGTTCCGACTTTATAGATATCATCCATGGTCGGATCATCTTTTTGAAGTTCGATCTGTGAAAACAAGACAACTTTATCTTCATAGTTTTCCTGTGCATTTTCAATTGCTTTTAAGGACGGCTGACGCCCTACATCGATTACGATTTCCTGTTCCGGGAACAAAATCACGCCCCGTGTACATACTAAAGGATATGTTTGAGACATATGTACAACCTCCTTTTCCCTTTTAAAAAAGACGCCAGGCGCCTTTTTTTTACGATTCTATTTTACTACTTTACAGAATTCTTTAGCAACTCAATTGCTTTTTGTTGCGCAAGATCATATTTGATATTGTCAACCGAAATCAACTGTTTGATACGATCGATTTCCATACCATAGTTTTCGGCTAGCTTTTTGTATTCAGCTTCAACTTCTTCATCACTGGCTTCAATGGCTTCTGCTTTTACGATCGCTTCCAATACCAGGCTTGTCTTAACGCTCTTTTCAGCTTCCGGCTTCATCATATTGCGAATGTCTTCTTCGCTTTGACCACTGGCTTCCAAATACTGTTTAGCCGTAAATCCAGATTGAACCATCTGGTTTTCGAAGTTACGATACATACGATCGATCTCATTGGCAATCATCACTTCCGGAATTTCTACTTCAGCATCTTCTGTGACTTTGGAAACCAAGGCATCGGTAAACTGATTTTCAGCCTGCTGTTCTTTACGTTTTGTCAGATCTTCTTTTGTGACTTCTTTGTATTTTTCCAGTGTATCCACACCTTCACGTTTTAACTTCTGGATCAGTTCATCGTTAGCTTCCGGCAATTCTTTATATTTGATGTCATGTACAGTACATTTAAATACCGCTTCTTTTCCGGCTAGATCTTTGGCACCATATTCTTCCGGGAAAGTTACGACAACATCTTTTTCTTCTCCGCTTTTTACGCCAACTAACTGTTCTTCAAAACCTGGAATGAATGTTCCTGAACCCAATTCCAAAGGATAGTTTTCGGCAGAACCGCCATCAAATGGAACACCATCGATGCTTCCGGCATAATCGATCGTTACCTGGTCACCGTTTTCGGCAGCCTGATCTTCTTCACGAAGTACCCAGTCCGCATAACGATTCTGAATACGTTTTACTTCTTCTTCGATATCTTCATCCGTTACACTTACTTCTTCTTTGTGGATGTCTAAACCTTTGTATTCTTTTAAAGTGACTTCCGGCATAACGATACAGTTAAATACCAAAGTTACTTTTTCATCATTGGCTTCTTTCACTTCTAAAGTTGGGCGGGCAACCAATTCCAATTTATTTTCTTCGATTCCTTTTGCCAAAGCTTCATTTGCAACTTCTTCAGCCGCATATTCATAAACCATCTGTGATGGAATTTGTTTACGAATCAAAGCTTCCGGAACATGGCCTTTACGGAATCCTTTTAAGTTCACTTGTTTTTTTAGATTGTTGAAAACTTTCTTCTGTGCTTTTGTCCAGATGTCACCATCCACTTCTACTTCCAGCACACCATTTGCATGTTCGTTCAATGTCCATTTTGTAATCATTTGAATTCTCCTCTTCTTTCAATCCATAAGATCGTGTCTTGAACTTTTGTCAAATCTTTCTTTTCTGTAAAATCTTCCAATTCATCATCACGCATCAAAGCCGCATAAACTAAACGAACAATGGCTTTGGCAATCGGCAAAGCTTCTTCTTCACTTAGATCAAAAGGCCGCCTGATAAGGATCTCCTGATGAAGCAAGGTCATACAGAAATTTAGAAAAGCGGGATCGTCATTTGAAAACCAGGCATCCAATATTGCCCGTACCTCTAATACGACCGGATCAATTTCTTCTAAAAGAATCGAACTGGGAATAAAGGTAATGTCCAATCCATTTTTTTCTATTTTGAAAGGTGTATCAATTTTTTGTTCCATCAAATATTCAATCAATTCACCTTTGCTTTCATCGAGAAGTTCAGCATTCAATAGATCTTGCACTTCCCTGGTATATTGCCGTAAGTTTAGGTCCTTCATAAAAGGAATGACCTGCTCCTGTTTGGAAGGATCTTCATAGATCCATGAAAGGATCGTATCCATCCCTAAAGTATGTTCTTTTCGGATATGCGGTAAGCACTCCTGCTGATACGATTCCAGGATGGCCAGACAATCCTGCGGCACATACGGAAGTGATATCTCCTGATGAATTAAATCGTACGCTTCCTGATACGCTTTTCCATCGATCTTCTTTTGTATTTCGGCAATCAAAGACTGATAATAGGAATTCATCGTACCTCCTAGCGAAACATATAAAGTTTACCATAACTGTAAACAAGAATCAATGAATGCCCCTTTGCGAAAGCAAGGATTTTCAAGGTTTTTATAGCCGATCCATGCTATACTGTTAAAAAGGAAAGGAGAGTTATGAAATACAGATACGGTATTCCCTTACTTCTTGGTATTTTGGCCTGTCTTTGCCCCCTGCAAATCTATGCCGATGATACCTTGGTCATTGATGATTATATCAACGACCATGCCAATATCGTAGATGAAAATACGGAAGAAAATTTAAATAAGCTTGGATACCAGTTGGAACAAGAAACCGGTGCACAGGTTGTCTTTATCACAGAAGATACCCTGCATGATCAAGATATACGGCAGGTTGCCTATCAAACATTTAAAAAGTATCAGCTGGGTGACAAGGATAAAGATAATGGCATTTTGTTTATCGTAAGCATCGAAGATAAGCTTCGCTATATGGAAGTAGGTCGTAGCTTGGAAGATGTGATCACCGATATCAAAAGTCAGCATCTGCAAACAGATTATCTGGTTCCTTACTTTCAAAAGGAAGACTATTCGACCGGCATTAAAGAGC
>NZ_JAXKBY010000003.1:0-28198 GCF_036552745.1 Faecalicoccus sp. | reverse complement strand
TCTGGTATATTGTAATTGACTCATCTAACTGGTCATCTACAATATACTTCTCCTTTCTTTCAACCTTTTATAACCGTGGTTGAAGACGGTTTTGGTAATTTGTAAAATTGAATATGTGAATGTGGATTTGTATTTTTTTCTGTGGCTTGACTACTTAAAGGAGATTCTTACCACACCTTATTCCTAAACAATGATGAGTTAGATGAGTCCTTGAATTCGTATTTTGAACCAGATTTTGTGGTCTAAGTGTTGTGGATAACCATTTTCACATGTTTCTATAAAGAAAGGATGTTTATTTATGAAAATAGTTGGTATCGATGTTGGAAAGAACAGTCATCACTTCTGTGTCATGGACAAGGAAACTGGTGATCTCAATGTTTCACCTTCTTCTTTTTCTAACACTAAAGAAGGATTTGACTTTCTGATCAACTCTCTTAAACAGTATTCTAAAAAATCAGTTCTATTGGGTATGGAAGATACCGGACATTACCATATTGCTCTTCTAAAATTTCTTCTTGGCAACGGATATACTGTTGCCCTGATCAACCCTAAAACTACGGATCTTGCACGTAAGATGGAAGGTGGCATTACCAAGAATGACAAGCTGGATACAATCACCATTTGTGATGTTCTTGATACGCCTGAGCGTAAGAAACAGTATCGTATTACTAAAGTTGACCGTTTTGATTTATACGAACAAAGACAATTGACTCGTCATCACCATAATTTAAAGGAAGAACTCAATACCCACTGTAATCGACTGCAGAAATCAATCGATCTTGTTTTCCCTGAATTCAATACCTTGTTCAGTTCAAATTATGGTGTTGTTTACATGAGTCTCCTTAAAACTTTCGGCAGTGCTGAAGCTATTGCTTCTACAGACATTCGTACCCTTCGCAAATGTTTTGAAATCAAAGGTAGAGGCAATCGTATTTCATTGACTCCTGAAAAGTTAAAAGATTGTGCCAAAAATTCGATTGGAATCTCTTCTGAAGTTGAAACTTTACAGATCAAACACCTGGTAAGTCAAATCACACTGATAAAAGAGCAAATCGCTGAAATAGATAAAAAAATAGAAGAGTTCTCGATCAAAAACAACTCTCCTATCTTAACCATCCCAGGGATTTCTCATTTCTCTGGTACTTCTATTTTAGCCGAATTAGGAGATATTGGCAATTATTCGAAGCCTTCTCAAATTATAAAATTTGCAGGAGTGGCACCTTATCACTATGAATCAAGTCAATACAATGCACAACACACTGCCATAACCAAGAAAGGATCTAAATATCTTAGAAAAACTTTGTATCAAATCATACTGCCTGTGATCAACTATAATCCTGTATTCAAAAAATACTATCAATCAAAAATTTCTCAAGGCAAAGGACACCGTTGTGCCCAGGGTCACTGCATTAGAAAGCTGCTTAGAATCATTTATCATTTACTAGAAACAGGACAATCATTTGATCCTGCATTATTAAGATAAGACAAATGCATCTGAACTTTTAAAAAATCATATTTTGAAAGTTCTTTTCGTCATGCCCAAAATTAATCCAATATTCACATTTTCAAAGATCAATTTAAAACTAACTAAAAAATATAGTTGTTTTATATTTTCAAACTATTTCATAAAAACTACTTGAATTTTATATAGTTAGCTCCTTTTTTGAGAAACGGGTAAAAGAAGAAAGTAACGAAGGATTAAAAGAACGTATGCTGGAGAGAATCGAAGTGATGAAATTTCACAATCGGATTCGATATACAACAATGTATTTCTATATTTCAGAAGATTTGATGTCAAATTTTGAAAAATTCGCACCCTCTTTTTTGAAGATTAAAAGAATAAAAGGTGAACAGTTACAAAATTTGATGATGGAACTGAACAATAACATTATGTAAGGAATGAGGTGATAATTTGGAATTAAAACCACGTGATTATAGGGTACGACTCGTAAAATCAGGAAATATGATTGAATGGTTTCAGCGATTAAAACCAGAAGAACTTAAAAATGAAAATCGAATTAAAGAAGTGGAAAAGAATATTGAATTTTATTTCAATGTACATGATTTTACATTAGTTCTAATTTTCAAATGTAGAGATGGATATGTTGCAATCGCAAGATATGATGAAGATTTAAAGCCTTTTAAGATGAAACATAGCTTTTATTTCTTATCTCCTCTCACAATATCAGAAATGAATGATTACGGAACACATATTCATTTTTACGATGAAAAACACAATGACTTTTTGAAAATACTACAATTAAAAGACATAGAAGAAAGTGAACAGGTGATGTATTTTGAAAATTATCAGGCATAAAGATTTTAAAGTGACTAAAAAGAACGAGGATTTTCTAAAAAATGTATGTTCTAAATCAGGAATCAATTTTCATGAAACATACTATATCAATGGAAATAAATATTGCACATGTTTGCAGATTTTCGATTTCGATAAATACACCCATACAGGCTTTTTCAATGATGTAATTGGTTATCAGGATGTGTTGGTTACTATGGATTGCCATTGTTTATCGCCAGCTGAATCAAATGATAAAATTGATAAAATGATTGAAAAACATCAGGACAAGCAATATGATGCAAAACGATTTACTGCCTTTAGACGTGCTTTGCAATCAAAACAAGAACTACAGGAGTTTTCAGATTATGTTGATAATCTAAAAGACAGTGTATTCCAGATATCTTTGAGACTTTATGTATTTGCGGAAGATTTGGAAAAACTACAAAACAAGGTCAATAAGCTGATTGATAAATTAAGTTTCAAAAAAATGAATGGATTCATCCAGACGAATAATCTTGTCGAAGATTACAAGGCATTGACCAGCTTTTCAAATCCTGTGAAAAAGATGGTGGCAAGTCGCACGATTGCACAGTTTTTGAATCATTCAGAAATTAATCGAATCGATAAAAATATGGGATTGATAGGCTACACAGACACAGGCTTATATGCTCCTGATATTTTTAAATTTGCAGATAATTATAGCTACAATACCCTTGATATGGCTGGCATGGGTGCTGGAAAGTCGGCTTTGCGAAAACTTTTTGAGGAAGAATTGCTTAGTTTCGGAAATCATATTTTATATGTATTTGACATCCATGGAGAATATGAAGAATATGCAAAGAAACTGGGTATTCAAACTATTTCTATTGATGAAAAGAACAATGTAAATCTAATGCAGATTTTTCACGTTTCCAACGAAGAACATACAGACAGGATTTCGGAAAATGATATCAGTACACAGATTGCTTTAGTTTCAGGAAGATTTCAAAGTGCTACAGGAATTGACAAGCCAGAGGTAATAACACATTTAGAACTGTTACTAAAGGATTTCTACAGACCTTTTATTGGTCGCTCCATTAAACAAATCAACAATGAAGAATGGTTTCTTCTGGAAGAAGTGCTTGAGGAAGCGAACAGAAAATATAAAGAACATATGTATGAATCGGAAGCCTTACAGGATATCTACAAATTGCGCTTAGGATTGGAACGCATGATAGATATTTATGGATATTTATTCAATAGAAAAACAAATGTTGATTTTGACCTGACCAAAAGTATTCGATTTGATGTTTCTTTTCTCCGTTCCAATGATGACAAAAGGGTGAAATCATCTTATATGTCTTTGCTTTTGAATTACATATCGTATGGTATGTACCTTAACAAAGAAAGAAACGAAAAAGCTATGCAAGCCAGAGGATTAAATGCCTATGATTTGGAACGTCCAATCTATACTATGCGTATATTGGTGGATGAAACCATGGAATATGGAGATATCTATTTTTTTGAAACAAATCTTCGATTTTTAAAATTTGCAAGAAAGGCATATGTTGGATTAGGTTATGTATTTCACGATGTTCAGGATTTAGAAAAAGAGTTCGGAAGAAATACAGATTCAGGCGGTAATAAATTGATTCGTGAAGTATTCAGCCTTTGTACAAATAAATATATCGGCAAATGTGGTGAAGAAACTTTGAATCGATTACATGAATATATACCAGATATTACATCACAGGATATTTCGGTAATTTCTCGATTTGAAAAAGGGATTCATGGAGAACGTCAGTTTTTCGCCATTGATAATAAAAAACGAAAAATCAAGTTCACTTCTGAAATCACACGTGCCCAGCGTGAATACTTTAAGGGTGGTGCTTAATGTTCAAAAAAGTATTGATTCTCTTGTCCTTACCTTCCCTTTTGTTTATTTGCCTATTGGGTGCAATGGCTGGCGAAAATCAGCAAAGACAGAAGAACTATTGTGATACGTTCAACAAATTTACTTATAATTTGGATTCCGATGGAACACAGGAAGGCAACAAAAAAGCGATTTGGTCTTTCTTTCGTACAGTAGGGTTTTCTCCAGAAGCTACAGCTGGCATTATGGGAAATCTTTATGTAGAAAGTCATTTTGACCCAGCTATCATAGAAGCTGGCCAAGAATTTAAATTAGGTTCAACAGGTTTTGGAATTGCACAATGGACAACAGCTGGCAGACAACAGGCTTTATTTGACTATGCAAAATCACAAAATAAAAAACGTGAAGATTTGGGAATGCAGTTAGATTTTTTGTATAATCAGGAATTTATGAAATGGAATTGGGGTAATTATTTTTCATCCTTGGATGAATTGAAAGGAAGTACAAGTGTTACCAATGTGACAAAGGCTGTCATGCTGGAATATGAAAGACCGAAAGACCAATCGCCACAGGCAGTGCAAGGCAGAGTTTCTCATTCAGAACAGATTTTAAAAGACATGAAATCGGTAAATGTTTCACAGGTCACTATTTCAAGAAAGTTGAATGATGGTCGTGTGATTTGGGTAGGAGATTCTCGCTTTGTAGGTATGGAAAGTGCAAAGAAAACAGATAAAGACATTTATATTGCTAAAGAAAGTCAAGGTTATAATTGGTTTACAGATACTGCTATAGCACAGGTCAATGACAAAGTGAAAAAAGGCGATACAATCGTTTTTGGATTAGGCGTCAATGATTTGGATAATGTGGATAAATACGCTGATAAATTAAATGAACTAAAAAAGAATGAATGGAAACCTTATAAGGTTATTGTTTTATCGGTAAATCCTGTAAATGATGAAAAATCGAGTAATGTGAAGAATGAACAGATTGAAAAGTTCAATGAAACGATATCCAGCAAACTGATTGGTGGTATTGAATATCTAAACACCTATTTACAAATTAAAGATGGTATGGTCAGTGATGATGGTGTGCATTACGATAAGACAACCTATGAAAAAATATATGATATTGTTCGTTCTCGTGGCACCTCTACAGCAAAACACGTAGCCTGTGCCAATTATTCGATTGGTGGAGATTCGAAACTGAATGGAAAACCAAAATTTGACGTAAAAATATGGAAATCTTCAGATAATCCATATTTAGGTTTAGAAGGTCAATGTACTTGGTTTGTATGGGGTAGATTAAAGGAAGTTTATGGATGGGCGCCTTCATGGTCGGCTATGGGCTATGATTGGGTGGATAATCTAACTAAGCTGAATAAAGACCGATATAAAAAAGCAGATAAACCTGTAAAGGGTTCTATTTTTTCAAGCGACAATAAAAATGGTCATAATCATGTTGGTATTATCGTTGATATCAAGGGTGATACTTTGATAGTACAAGAAGCGAATTTGAATAATTCTACGGATGATTGGACTTTCGCCATTAAGGAATGTACAAACGGAGAAACAGGAGAAAAAGCAAATGGTGACTGGTGGCAAAGAGAATTAACTTTGTCACAGTTAAAAGAATATTATGGAGAAGTTACCTTTGCTAATCCTGTGTCAAGATAATATGACAGATTTTGAGCAATTACCTTTGTTTGGTCTGGAAAAATCCAAAGAATCAAAGAAAAAGAAGTTCGAAGATTTATACAGCTTCTTTCATCCGTATCATTTATTAGATATGAAAAAAGTAGTTCTGGGAGATTATGTCAGAACTATGGATAGTGTTTTTATATTTTCCGAAACACGTTTGCTTAATTCTCCATCAGGCATACATACTTTGGTTTATATAACCGATTACTTTTCCAGAAAAGAAAAGATTGTAAGAACACAAGATTTGATTTTACATGGAAAAACATTGCCAGATATTTTAGTTCAGGGAGATTTGATTTATTGCCGTGGTGATAATGGTTTCCCTGTAACAGTATTTTTTGATAAAACATTTAGATATCGAAAAAGTAAACGTAAAAAATTGTACTGTCATTTTAAAGATGGTGCATATGTAGTATTTGACGAAAAAGATTTGATAGCAATAAAAGAAGCGAAGCACTTGAAACAGGCTTTGCTTCTCGTCTAATGTGAGGGGTGAATATATGTTCAAATCAGAAAGTGAAAAAAAATATATTATCTTAAAAGATGGTTACAACAAAAAGTTGCTATTGGGTATATTTTGCTTAATGGTAATAGTGGGTGCATTAGCAACAAGTAAAATGTGGCTTCCAGATGATAGACCAATGGCAAGTAACAGTGAAACATATGAATTGTCTTTGAATAACGATACATTAGCTACAGAACAATTTATAATGGATAAAGAAAAGAATTTAGGTGAATTGTCATTGGAAGAAACATTTTTGAATTATCAAAAGAAATATGAAACTTCTTTTGAGGTATTGGATGATAAAGGAAATGAACTCCCTTTTGAACTGATACGCGAAAAAATATTCATGACGAAAGATACAATCACAACAAAGAGAAAATCTATTCTACAAATTGGACTTCCTGAAAATGTTTATTATGTCACTGTAAAAGTATCGCAAAAAGATTTAGAAACACAGGAAATGAAATTTGATTATCGACTGTTTAAAAATGATACTTTATCTGAAAAAGGTGAAAATTATCTGATTGAAAAACAGTCTGAAGAATTAAAAGAAAAAGCAAAGAAAAAGGATAATGATTCATCAGATGAAAAGAAAGATGAAAAACAGGAAGAAAAGAAGTCTGATGAATCGAAAGAGAATGAATGATGAAAAAGAAGAAACGTATTCATTATCACAGAACAGTGATGATAAATTCTTCTGATGTTATGTACTGGTTTATAAATGGATTCAGTGTTTTTTCTGCCTTTATATTTTCAAAAATTATGAAAAAGAACTTTTCAGATTATATGACCAGAAAAAGAATTATCAATGAGGTTAGAAAAACCTGTAGAGATTATTCTGAAAAAGACAATCAGGACAGACAAACTTTGAAATGCTGGACTGCCCAGCTTGAAAATGCGGTTCGTGTTCGTGTGAGATTTAACAAAAAAGCAACGGAAACAGAATACCAGCATTTTAAGGAAACTGTGGAATTACACACGAGTGTAACTACAGTTTTACAAAAAGATAAAGGCTATTTGTATTTTGATGTTCTGGTATCTCTGCACCCTAAAAAGGAAGTACAGGCTACCAGAACAACTGTATCTGTAGGTACTGGCTTTGATGGTCTGACGTTCTGGGATTGGGTGCAATATCCGCATTGCCTGATTGTTGCAGAAACAGGACAAGGAAAATCTGTATTTGTGCGATATGTTTTAAATGGACTGTTTACTTCCAATACGGATGTATGGCTTGTTGATGGAAAATTGGTAGATTACTACACCTACAGAGATTTGTTCACAAGGTATATATCCAATGAAGTATCAAATATCGAACAAGTGATAGATTTTGTTCATGCGTTCCGTCTGGAAATGCTGGAAAGACAGCAAAAGTTAAAATCAATGGGGCTGACGAACTTTGTTGATGATGAATCTATGAACAGCAAAATCCTTGTACTGGAAGAATACATTGTGCTTCTGGATTGCATGACAAAAAAGCAACGTGAGGCATTTGAAGAAGATATTAGAGCAATACTATTATTAGGTCGTGCTATGGGGTATGACCTCTTGGTAACTATGCAACGTGGCGATACCGCTTATATAAAGGGGGCTATGAGAGATAACTTTATGTGCAGAGTTTTATTAGGTTCTTTTAGTGACACATCCAGCAGAATGATGTTTGATGAGCCATTGAAATCACTAGAAGTCGGCAAGGCTTGGATTGGTCAAGGTGACAGAATTGAAGTAAACGCAATTCCCTATTATGCCACCCTGCAAGTCCTGAAAAACGACTAGAACCGCGGGGCGGTTTGTATGTCGTTTTTTAGGATAGCAACCTTCAGGTTGCTTTGGATTTTCTTTAGGGTGGAAAAAAAGAAAAGGGGGTATCATAGATACCCATTGTTGTAATCTTCAAATGCGTTTTCAACATCCGTGCCAAAGTACCAATTGGAAATATCATCAAATGTGTTATTGTTAAAACCGTAAGTTCTTGTAGCAAACTGCCATACTTTTTCATCGATTTTTTCCTGTGCCATTCCGTAGCTGTCAAAAGAAACAGAGGATATAAGACATTAAAAAAAAAAAAAGAAAGATAGACTGGTGAATTCAAGGAAAATGAAAAAGGCTGCAGTGGATCAAAAAGAACGATATACAAAAAAATAGGATATTTAATAGACTTTGGCAAATGGTGAACGTTTAAAAAGATACAATTACGAATTTATGATAATTCCCTTTTCTTTGTGGGTGGGGTAAAAAAAAAGGAAATTGATAAAAGAATGAGAGTAAGTAAACGACTTTAAGAAAAAGTCATAAAGATATAAAAAGTAATTCATTTTAATCGGTACTTACGTCATTCTTTTTGACTAAATACATTTATTTGCCTTTTTAAAAGCATTCTAGGCGTTTTTAATGATTATATATGTATGAGTCCATTCTTTTTTATTTAGTTGAATACAGATACATTCTGGCGCTTATATGGGATTCTACGAATGATTTTCCATAGAAAAAAATGAATAAATAACACATTGACTATTTTTTGTTGTTATTTCTCACGAGGTGAAACGACAGAATGATTTGTGATTGATTGTACAAAATGAGGAATATAAAAGTTTCTAAACCAGAAACAAAAAGTAGTTCGGATGGGGCTGTGCGTGATGTGCTCGTATATCGAAGCACAGCCCCACCGACACCCGCTTGCGGGTGTCGTGCGTATATTTCCCTTGTTATATATACGCACACATTAGACACATGATTAAGAACACTAAAGTATTTTGGAGGTGAAATTGAGTTGGGAAATTACAATAAAAAAATAGTAAAATGTGGTAATTTGATTCAGATTTATACTTTTGAAAATGCAGTTCCCCATGGATTTTCCAAGGTGCGAATTGGAGAGTTAGGAAGTGATGATTGTGAATATATTGTTGAAGGTGAATTATATGATAAGTTAACAGATGAAGAAAAACAAAGAAAAGCAGAAAAAAGAGAAGCTCGTCTGCAAAGTAAAGTTAAATCAAATGAACCTTATCAAAGAGCACCACAAACAATATCAAGGTGTAAACGTGAATTGAAAAGGTTGATATGGTCAAATATATGTCAGTATGACACAGAAGATAAATTTATTACTTTGACCTTTCGTGATATCAACGGAAAACCACCGACAAGAGATGAAGCAGTTTTACGATTTAAAAGGTTCAAGCAACATTACAAAAGAAAAAAAGGTCATACTTTTGAACATATCGCTGTACTTGAAAGAGGTACACAATTTACGAAACGCTGGCATATACACTTAATCGCCTATGGTATGCCCTACATTCCAAAGAGAGAATTACAAGATATTTGGGGCAATGGCATAGTCGATATTGAAAAAGTGAAAACCTATGATGAAACTATAAACTACTTGCTAAAGTATGTGGAAAAGACTTTGGAAGAAGAATACATTACTAAAGGTGCAAAGTTTTATTTGTCATCAAAAGGTTTAAAAAGACCAGAAATCATCTTTATATCAGATGAACAATTAGAAGATATATTACTATTTGACGATTTGGGAGAATGTCGGTGCAATTTCGAAGGTGCGAACGAATATATCGGTCGCTTCTGGTTCAATGAATATATCAATTATGATAATATCAATGCTCATTTAGATAAACTGTGGGATATGCAACCAACAGTAGAATTGCAAAACAAGTTTGAACGTAAACCAGTTGATTGGTTTGAGTAAAAGGAGAAAAAGAAAATGAAAAATAAATATTATGTACAGACAGTATTATATGAATTAGTACATGGGTACTATTTCGAGGTATCAGGACAACAAGTTATAAAAAAAGAAACAAATGATTTGCAACAAGCATTAAAAAAATTCAAAATCGAATCTGAAAAATTTAGAAATCGATTAGTTGCGATATCTCTATGCGAAAGAAATGAATCAGAGGATATAGAAATAAAAGTATTCAGTACACTGGATGATAAAATTTCAATCATGATTGATGGTGATGAGGAAAGAAGAATTATTCAGGGTGAAGAATAATTCATATCAAAATGTCCTATTTGGTTACTAGGAAATAAAGGCTTAAAATGTTATGATTTGATTAACATCATTTCATAACATATTTTTGTAGGTATGGTACTTCTAAAAATAGAAGTATGAGTAGTGAAAAATTATTGGTGATATATAATAGAGAGTCAACACAACAACAGGCACAAGATGGTTATAATCTTATTGAACAAGAAAATAAAGCACGTGCTTATATTGAATTTGAAGAATTTAAGAATCCGATAAAAGTTTTAAATGAGGATGGACAAAGTGCAAAGACCTTGAATCGTCCAAAAATGAATGAGTTGATTGATTTGGTGAAAGCTAAAAAAGTTGAATATATCATCATTTATTCTTTGGATAGACTCACAAGGCGCTTGGGTGATTTAGATTACTTATTACGACTGTTTATAGAAAATGACGTGGATCTAATCAGTATCAAAGATAAAATTGATTTGTCCACGGCTATTGGAAGATTTTTTGTGCATATTATAGGTTCAATCGCTGAATGGGAAGAAGATACAATTTCAGAACGTACAATCAATGGAATGATTGGTGGAGCAAAATTAGGAAATTATATATTTGGTGGTACTCCCCCATTCGGTTATAAAAGAATTTCAAAATATGAAGAAAAAGAAATTCATGGAAATGTACGAGAGGTAAAGAAAAGCGGAATTGAGCCAGATGAAATCACTTTCCCTTTGGTTCGTAAAATTTTTGATTGGGCTATTCAAGGATATTCTGCTTTAAAGATTAGAAATACTATTAGAAAAGATAAAGACTTTGTGAAAGCAAAAATAACAATCTCCGAGGATGCCATAAAACGAATTATAAAGAATCCTATTTACCACGGAGAAATCTTTTTTCGGAATGAATATTTTGAATTGGATTGTGAAACATTGTTGACAAAAGAACAACAGGAATTGGCAATTAAAAATTCATCTTGGCATATGCCAGAACGAGTAAATCATTATATATTCAAAAGTAAGGTGTATGATTTATCAGGTACTTTGTTAAAACATACGGCTTCTAATAAAACTTTATCAAATGGTGATATCAGAGTTTATAAGTATTACGAAGATGAAAATAAAAACAGAATCAATGAACAGATTTTAATTGATTATATTTCAAAACATGGTGTTTTATTAACAGAAAAAGTCGCGCCTGATATTTTGGCTGCTAAAAAGAAATTAGGTAAGCAAACTGAAGAAAAGAGGAAATTATTTTGCTTATATAATACTGAGCAAATTACTTTTGATAATTACATGGAAAAATTAAAGATGATTGAAGAACAATCGAATATTTTAAAATGTGAAATTGAAAAACGTCAAAACGAAGTGGAACATATGAAAAAGGATGGCATATTAACCGCAAAATCAAAAGCTATGTTGATTTCAGAAAATATTTCAAAAATTGTGGTAGATTTAAAGATGAAATCTGTAGTGGATATACAATATTTAATGCTATAAAACTTGTATAAAATTTACTGATAAATAATAACAAAATGATTGCATATCCTACAAAAAAAGTATATAATATAGGTAACAAAACAAACATAACGCCAGTATTCAGTTCGTCAGAATTGACTATCTAGGCACCAACAAGTAAAAAACGGACAGAATGTTCTCTGTTCGCTTTTTTTATCTCTTTCCTGTTTTTATGAAATTGATCAATGCCTCTACATCATCAAAAGCATCATAATCCCCATTTATTCCCTCACGATGATAGACAACTCCCATTTTCTCATTTCTTTCCAGACAATCTAAAAGCGTATCTTCACCATATCTTTTGGCAAATTCTGTAAAAGAATAGGATTTTATTTTAGACAACAAGCCTTTTTGACATGCTTCGCTGCATTCATAACAATGTTTGATTCCTTTAGATATCGAACACTTTCTGTTCGCACACACATCCTTATCCGGACACTGTCCTGAATCACAACCTGCACAACTTATATTTTCTGAACATAGACAACATGCCAATCCACAACGGGCAATTCCTAATTCTCGTTTCATAAAACCAGCTTTCCTTCCAGTCAAATGTGTAACCGATAAAGAATCTATACCATGTTTCTACAAAGATAATCAAACAGTTGCACATTCGATTCTCTTATCGATTTTTCTCTTCAATAGTTTTGCTTTCTTTACGTCTTCTCTATACCAATCCGTATTCATACCGGTTTTACGATCTGAAATATAAGCTGCTTTGATCGAACCATCCTTTAAAAGAATCTTTAGCCCTACATAAAGTCCGGGTCCTCCAAAGAAAGTAAAGAAAGAAACTCCACCTAACACCTGATGTAAGAAAGGTTCTGTCTTTCCTTTAAAGTTCGCATCTTCATTTAAAATAGATACTTTTTCTATATCTTTATATGAAATTGTACATTTTGTACCGATTAGAATCTGTAATTCCTGTTTTGTATCATCCAATAGAATGCATTCTTGTTCCATAATGAACCTCTATTCTTCTTTGGATAAAATTTTATCGATTTCTCTTTCAAAATTGATTTGTTCTTTCTTGAAAAAATCCATCAATTCTTCTAATTGCTCATTTTGTGCTTTGTTTAAGGCATCTTTATAAGTATCTTTATTGGCTGCATGTACGATAAAAGGAACTTGCTTGCTTCTTAAACACTCTTTGATCAAAAGAATTCGTCCGATTCGACTGTTTCCGCCCTGAAAAGGCATAATTGCTTCATAAGCGGCATGAAAACGTGCCAGACTTTCCAAAGAGTGCGTATCTCTTTCATTATATGTATTGATCAAATCATCCATTCTTTGGGTAACCTTTTCCCATTCGCTTTCTTCTCTTTCTTTTTGTCTGTGATATTCGCCGGCATAGGAGCCTTTGCGTACATCCTGGCTGCTGCTGTTTCTAAAACACAGGTGATACTTTTTGAGCAAGTTATTAGAAACCGAATTGTTTAAAGTCTTCAACATTTCATCAAACATCACAAAATGACCAGTCGTTTCTTCAATATCAACCAAACGAATACTATTATCATCCGGTATGATCTCTCCACGTGTAAAAATGGAAGCGACTTGTTTTCGTGTCAATGTATTGCCTTCGATTTTATTGGACTGATAGGCGGCTTCGATCTGCATCCATGCATATACTCCATCTTTTTGATTGGCTTTCTGTCCCTCTAAAAGCCTTTGAATCAATTCTTCTATCCATTCTTTTCGCATCTTCATACTCCTTTTGCCATCGTTTCATCACAAATCATAAGCTTTTTATTAAAGTATTCGACCAAACAATTGTTTTCGAATACTTTCGCGTCACCATAAAACAAAACATATCAGGCTAGTTTATTGTGTTACAGGATACCAGTCTTTAAAAGAAATCAGTTCATAGCCCTGATAAGTTAACTCACTTTTGACACCTGTGGGAATAGTCTGATATCCAAAGGCATCGATTTCAAATGTCAACAATCCTTTCTCTGTCTCAAACTGCAGCTCATAGATCGGTGTAGCTGAACTGCTTGTCACAGGATTGGGATGATAAGAATGTACGGTTTTCTTGACCAAAGTTGCCTCTACTGTAGAAAGTGGGCAATGATTGATTGTATAGCGTTTCATAGTAACCCCTTTCATTTATTTTCAAAAAGTTTCTTTTTTTACATTATATGGGTCTTTGTATTTTTTTACAATATATTTTATGAAATCTTAATCTAAAAAAAAGAGTCCGGAAATATTTCTGAACTCTACTCTTCCTGTTGGGCAAACTGTGAGTGATACAGCTTTTCATAGATGCCTTGTTTTTCTAACAGACTTTCATGGATTCCTTGTTCTACGATATCACCATGTTGTAAGACAAGGATCAAATCAGCGTTTTTGATAGTCGATAAGCGATGGGCAATGACAAAACTGGTTCGATTTTTCATCACTCTTTGCATCGCCGACTGTAACATTTTTTCCAAACGAGTATCCACCGAGCTGGTTGCCTCATCTAAGATTAATATCTGTGGATCTTTTAAGATGGCTCTGGCAATCGTTAAAAGCTGTTTTTCTCCCTGTGAGATATTATTGGCTTCTTCATTTAGCTCCGTATCATAACTATGCGACAAGGTACGAATAAAGTGATGAACATTGGCCATCTTGGCAGCTTCGATGACTTCATCCTTACGTGCGCTTAAACGTCCATAGCGAATGTTGTCATAGATCGTTCCATGGAAAAGCCATGTATCCTGCAAGACCAGCGAAAACAAAGATCTTAGATCTTCTCGTTTAAAATCACGGATATCTACCCCGTCAATCTTGATGCTTCCGCCTTTCACATCATAAAACCGCAACAACAGATTCATGAGTGTTGTTTTTCCGGCACCGGTAGGACCGACGATCGCAACCATCTGTCCGGCTTTGACATCAATATTGACATCCTTCATCAATAAGTCTTCATCATAACTAAACTGGACGTGTTCAAATTTCACATCCCCTTTCATGGTATCGACTTCTTTTACTTCTGTTTTTCCTAATGGTTCTTCCTCTTCTGCCAACATACCGAAAATTCGATGCATACCCGCAAAAGCGGATTGTACCTGTGAAGACAATTGGGAAATCTGCGAAAGTGGATCATTGATCTGCCAGATATAGCGGATAAAAGCCTGTAAGCTTCCTACATGCAGTTTTTGTTCAATGACCAGTACACAGCCAAATACCGCAACAGCCCCGATGGCTAAATACGTACACAAGGATACTAATGGAGAAATCAGACTGGAAACAAACTGGGCCTTGAAGCTTGCCTTACACATCTTATCATTGACATCCTGAAATGTCTGGATGGCATCCTGTTGTTTCCCATAGAGAATGATTTCATTAAATCCTCCATACATTTCAGTGATCGTTCCATTCAGCTCCCCTAATGTATTTTGTTGTTTTTCAAAGAGCTTTTGCGAATGAGAGACAACGACCTTCGTAATGATCAATGAAAGTGGAATGATCAATAAGGCAATGGCAGTCATGACCGGATTGATCATCAACATCATCGTGATTACGAAAATAAACGTCAAAACGGCACCGAACACTCTGGTCAATGCTTGTTGAAGTGCATTGCTTAAGGCATCGACATCATTGGTCACACGACTTAATATATCTCCAAAGGCATGATCATCAAAATAGCGTACCGGCAGTCGCTGGATCTTTTTTTGTAATGCGTTTCGTAAATCGTGCATCATCATTTGAATCGCATCGGTCAAGAAAAAAGCAGTGATGAGTTGGGAAACTGTCTTGATCACATATAATCCCAATAAAAGCAGCATAATGCCTAAAATGGTTTCAAAATGCACATGGGCTCCGGGCACTCCTTGAATGATATCCATCGCATCCTGCATCAAAGAGGTTGTGATCATCCCTTCTACTGTCGGATTTAACGCAAAGGATAGCTGTGTCAAAACGATCATCAAGATCGCAATGCCCAATTTAAAACGATAGGGTTTCATAAAATGAAGAAGAGCTTTTAGACAGTCTTTTGTCCTGATAGTTTTATTTTCCATAAGTCAGTTCCTCCTCACTTAACTGCGATAAGGCAATTTCCTTATACACTGGACATTTTTTCAACAACGCTGTATGCGTTCCATAGCCTACGGTCTTTCCTTCATCCAGTACAAGGATATGATCGGCATTCATGATCGTAGAAACACGTTGGGCGACGATCATCATGATAGAATCTTTGATCTCCGGCTTTAAAGCTTTACGAAGTTTGGCATCGGTCGCAAAATCCAGGGCAGAAAAAGAATCATCATAAATGCAGATCTGCGGATGTCTGACAAGGGCACGGGCAATGGAAAGACGCTGTTTCTGTCCCCCGGATACATTGGTGGCCCCTTCTACGATTCTTTCTTGAAACTGTTCCGGTTTTTCCATGATAAAATCATAAGCCTGTGCGACATGGGCTGCATTTTCGATCTCTTGTTGGCTCGCATGGGCATTGCCGAAGCGAATATTTTCTTCTATACTTCCTCGAAATAAGACGGCTTTTTGGGCAACATAACCGATACAGGCACGAAGCGAATCGATTTTATACGATCGGATATCCCTGCCATTGATACGAATGCTTCCCTGACTCACATCATAAAAACGGGGTACCAGAGAGATCAATGTACTTTTTCCTGAACCGGTCGAACCGATAAAGGCAATCGTCTCTCCTTTTTTGACAGTAAAACTAATATCTTTTAAAACCGCTTCTTCCCCATCCGGATAGGCAAAGGTCACGTGATCGAATTCCAGGGAATCTACATGTTCTAAATCTATGGCATCGTTTTGTTCTGTAATCTCGGATCGTGAATCAAAGATGGCACGAATTCGTCTGGCAGATACACTGGCTCTTGGATACATCATAAAAACGGTGCAAAACAACATGACCGACAACATCGCATGAAACAGATATTCCATAAAGGCAATCAATTTACCGACTTGTAAGGTATTGGTATCAATCATGCCGGCCGCCACATAATAGATCGCCAAAGCGGCCAGATTCATCACAAAGAAAAACATTGGTTCCGTACTGGACATCAGCTTAAATAACTTTCGAGACTGATTCATGAAAAAGCGGTTTTCTTGATCGAATCGTTTGGATTCGTAAGCATCGTTATTAAAAGCACGAATTACACGGATACCGGTCAGATTTTCACGAAAGATGCGGTTGAGTCTATCCAGCGAACCTTGTTGTTTTTCACTTATAGGCTCTGAAAAACGACCAACCAGAATAACGCCCAATATGATCAAAGGAATCGTAGAGGCAATGATCATGGAAAGCTGCAGATTGGATTGAATTGTCAATGTATAGCTGACAAAAAACATCACCGGTGCAATTAAAGCCGTTCGCAGGATTACATTTAAAAAGACCATGATTTGATACGCATCATTATTCGTTCTGGTAATCAAAGACGATACGCCAAACTCATTCATCTGGGCATGTGAAAAAGTCTGTACCTCTTTAAATACATCGTTTCGAATATCTCGAGTCACTGATGTGGAAATCTTGGCACAACAATATCCCAACAGAATCGTTCCACATACACCGATCAAGGCGATGCACGCAATGATCAGACCCGTTCGAAACAAATACTGGCTATCCTGGTGCAGCACACCTTCATCGATCATATCGGAAATCAATGTCGGAATACCCAATTCAGCCAGTGCAAACCCAAAGATAGACACAATATTCAACAACACTAAAAATTTATAGGGTTTTAAATACTTGATGATCAATTTCATTGTTTTCCTCCCTCTCATTGATAAAAAAGAAGAGGTGCTCATTCGCATCTCATTCTAAAATATAAGGATGTTGGCGGATAAAATCCTGTCGGACCTTTTCATTTTGAAAATTAACGGGATGATAATACCCCGCCATACGTGCCCACACCGTACATTCTTTCTCACATTGCGGGCATTGTTTGACTAAGCCAGAGATATAGCCGTGATCCGGACATATCGAATACACCGGCGACAACATAAAATCATAGATAGAAAAATGTTTGATGATACTTTGTACCAGCGTTTTAACAGCTATCGTATCTTCCATGCCTTTAGCCATCGGTATGGAAAAAGAAACTCCACCGTTATAAAGCGACTGAATCGTTTCCTGAATCTGTAAAGAAGCAAAAAGATCTTCCTCATTTTCCAAAGGCAGCTGGCTGGAATTGGTATAAGATAAAATACCGGCTGTTTTCATAGCAGGATAAAGATCCTGATCTTTTTTCGCAAAGCGATACGATACACTTTCGGCCGGTGTGGCTTCCAGATTATATAGACAATGCGTACTTTCCTGCTGCTTCATCAAAACATCTCGTATATGCGATAAAACTTTACGGGCAAATTCCTGTGTACTTTTATGCCCCATATCTTTTTGAAGCCATTTGGCATTGATACCGGCTTCATTCATACCTACGATTCCAATCGTGGAAAAATGGCGTTCAAAGCTATCAATGTAACAGGCTGTGTAAGGATACAAGCCACTGCGAAACAGCTTTGTCAAAACCTGACGTTTGATCTGTAAAGAACGACAAGATAAAGCTAACACTTCATCTAATGATCGAAAAAAATCCGTTTCATCCTCTGCCAGCCACGCCAGCCTTACAAGATTGATTGTAACGGTACCGATGCTTCCTGAGTTTTCCGGATAGCTGTAAAAGCCCGGCTTATAGTTCCAATGTTTTAAATCCAGTGGTCGATAGGGATCTCTTTGAACCATCGATGCGTTTACAAAGTATGGCATACCATACTTGCCAGCGCATCGAAAGAGATTTATGTAGCTTTTTTCATCAAAATCAAAGTTTTTATCCAGTAAGACTGTCACGATCGGAAAAGGAAAACCATTTTGTTTGGCATCCCCCTCCAGTAGAATCGAAAAGAAAGCTTCCTGAATGATATGCATTTCCTTTTGACATTGTCCATAGGTAAAATCCATCTGTTCGTTGCCTACCCAGGCTTTGGTATCCTTTAAAGCCTGCGGTACCTGCATATCAAAAAGCACGTTACTAAATGGCGTTTTCGTTCCCCAGCGTGAAGGGATATTCACACCATATATAAAAGCTTCCAGCGCTTTCTTCACATCGGGAAGTGCAAGCTTTTCTTTTTTCACATAAGGAGCCAGGTACGTATCAAAGCTTGAAAAGCTTTGCGCACCAGCCCATTCATTTTGCAGGATACCTAAAACATTGACCATCTGATTACATAAGGTCATCAAATGCTTTGGCGCTTTGGAATGCACCTGGCCCGGCATGCCGGTGATTCCCTGTCTGATCAACGTCAACAAAGACCAGCTGGCACTATCCCCTGTCAACATATCCAGATCATGAATATGGATCAAGCCGCTGTTATGCGCTTTCTTGATCGAGGCATCATAGACCTCGCTAAGCCAGTAATTTCTGGTGATGGCACCGGAATTGGATAGAATCAAACCACCGACAGAATATAATGAAGGCTGATCCTGAAGCTGTTCCTGTTCCAGATCATCCAGATAGGCATCTACAATATTCTTATAATCCAGCGTCGTATTTTCGATGCGGCGAATATTCTCTCTTTGTTTACGATACAAGATATACGCTTTGGCCACCTCTGTATAACCGGCCTGAGAAAGCACACGCTCCACACTGTCCTGTATATCTTCAACAGAGACGATATCGTTTTTGATCTTTGGTTGTACATCCGCGCTGACACGTAATACCAGCAGATCAAAGATTTGTGGGTCATAAGCCATCTTGCAGGAATCAAACGCTTTTTGAATCGCATTTACGATCTTGGCGATCGCAAAATCTACGATGGTTCCATCTCTTTTTTCCACCTTCAGCATACAACCCCTCCTATCGTATCTTTACATTAGGTATATAGACTTCCAACTCTTTTTTTATCTTATTCAATTCTTCTCGGGTATAACCATGATATCCTTTTTGAATGACCGTTTCTTTCTCTTCAAAAATATGCAGTTCCAAGCCAGGCGCCGGCTTAAGCCATTTTGCCATAGCAACCAGATCCTCCGGTGTATGAAACTCATGCACCGGTGTGATCACAAATACGCTTTCTATCTTTTCTGTATTTAAAAGATGAATCGATTTTTCAACTTCATGGATCTCATATGTTTTCAATCCGATCGTTTCCCCATATTTTTCCGGTACATTTTTAATATGCATGACAACTCGATCCACTAATTTTTGTTCAACCAGGCTTTTTAAATGTTCAAAATACGAACCATTGGTCATCAAATTGATGAAAAATCCCATCTGTTTTACTTTTTTTAAAAAAGGATCAAGCTCTGTATGCATCAAAGGTTCTCCACCGGTGATTGTTATTGAATCCAGCATATCCTTTCGACTCTTTACGTATTGTAAGATTTCTTCCTGAGAATAGCTAATGGAATCCTCTTTTAAAAAAACCAGATGTGATTCATTACAAAAAGGGCAACGATAGTTACAACCCCCTGTGGCGACAATGGTTGAAACCTTGCCCGGAACGCTTTGAAAGCTAAGCTTCTGATGTTCAAAAAAAGAGATCGCATTTAAATCGGCTTTCGCAAATTCCTTGGCGGAAGCCGCCATATTTTTATAAAAGCCGGAGAAGGCTGCCATATCTTCTTTAGGAATGGAAGAACTGATATGCCGCCACCAGGAAGTACGGATCGCATAGACCTTGCTCATGATAGCTCTGGCCTGTGAAGTCGTATAAAGCTCTTTGGCTCGTTTATCCTTTTTGGATGGCTGTACCCGAATATATCCCATTTCTTCCAGCTTCTGTACCTGCTTGGTAATCGTTCCTTTGTCATAGCCGCCATCCTGCGCAATCTGCTGCTGAGAAATGCCTTCATTTTCATAAATCAGAATCAAGATCGGGAGCTGTGCATAGGTCAATGAAATGCTTTGAAGCATTTGATCATAATACTTTTGTGTACTTCTATATAAGATGCTGATATCCAACAATAAATCCGAACTATTTTGAAAATCTCTATTCATGGTCACACTATAACAGAGTCTTTTTGAAAGTGCAACTGACAACAAAAAAAGGGCTTTACGCCCTTATATTACTGTGGTTTGGCATCAAAGCTTTCATCACGTACCACAACGTCATGTGCACCGCCTTCAACAATACTTGTGCTGGAAACCAAGGTCACTTTGGCATTCTTCTGCAAGTCAGGAATCGTCAGACATCCACAGTTACACATCGTATGAGAGACTTTAGAAAGCGTCAGACCGACATTTTCGTGCAATGTTCCGGCATAAGGCACATAGGAGTCAACGCCTTCGACAAAGCTCATCTTTCCTTCTCCACCGACATCATAACGCTGCCAGTTTCTGGCACGGGCACTTCCTTCGCCCCAATATTCTTTCATATAGTTTCCATTGACGCTGACCAAATTATTCGGTGCTTCCTTAAAGCGGGCAAAATAACGTCCCAACATCACAAAATCAGCACCGAAGGCTAAAGCCAACGTGATGTGATAATCATGTACGATACCACCATCAGAGCAGATTGGAATATACACACCGGTTTCTTCAAAGTATTTATCACGAGCCTGTGCGACTTCTAAAGTTGCCGTGGCCTGTCCTCGTCCGATTCCTTTTTGTTCACGGGTAATACAGATGGAACCTCCACCGATACCGACTTTGATAAAGTCCGCTCCGGCTTCAGCCAAAAAGCGGAATCCTTCTTCATCGACAACATTTCCCGCACCGACCTTAACGCGATCACCATAAGTATCACGGATCCACTGTAATGTCTTTGCCTGCCAGCAGGAATATCCTTCACTGGAATCAATACAAAGTACATCAACACCTGCCTTTATCAGAGCCGGAACACGTTCCTGATAGTCACGGGTATTGATACCGGCTCCTACGATATAGCGTTTTTGGTCATCTAATAATTCATTGGGATTTTCTTTATGTGATGCATAGTCCTTGCGAAAGACAAAAGCTTTTAAACGCTGCTTGTCATCAACGACCGGAAGCTGATTCAATTTATGATCCCAGATCAAATCATTGGCTTCACTTAAGGTAATATCTTCCTTTCCTACGATCAGCTTATCAAACGGTGTCATGAATTCTTTGACTTTTGTATCTAGGTCCATACGACTGATGCGATAATCACGGCTGGTTACGATGCCGACCAATTTACCGTCCGCTTCGCCATTTTCTGTCACTGCCATAGTGGAGTGGCCTGTTTTCTTCTTTAATTCGATCACATCTTTTAAAGTGGCTTCCGGTGAAATATTGGAATCACTGCCGGTAAAACCGGATTTTGTTGCCTTGACCTTGGCAACCATTGCCGCCTGTGATTCAATCGACTGGGAACCATAGATGAAACTAACGCCCCCTTCACGTGCTAAGGCACAAGCCATTTCTTCACCGCTGACGGCCTGCATGATGGCTGATACCATAGGAATATTTAAATGAAGTGCCGGTTCTTCTCCTTTTTTAAACTTAACTAACGGTGTACGAAGATTCACGTTATCCGGTGTACAGTTTTCATCGGTATAACCGGGAATCAATAAATACTCACTAAATGTTCTGGATGGTTCTTTACAAAACTTTGCCATGGTTTCCTCCTCTTGTCTTTACGCATTATTGAAACTATTTTATGTTTTGATGATGAACAAGTCAAGTGAATTCGTCTTAACTCAATGTACAAACGACAACACAATACGGGGCGATCCCTACCCGATAAGTCGTGGCTGCATTGATATTTCCATTATCAAATAAAATCGAAAGCTTTTGATGCGAATCGTATGTAAAATGTTCCGAAGTCGGATTAAAGAAACAGAGGCAGACATCCTCTTTACACTTCGCCTGATAGACCAATACTTTTCCATCGATATCACCAAAGCTAACATTAGTTTCGATTTCTTCTTTTGTAGCCAGGCGAAAACATGGATGCTCTTTACGAATTTTGATCAACAGCTTGGTATCCACTACGATCGGCATATGCTTATTGCGCAGGTTGTAGTCGATATGATTATAGTGGTCGCTGCGATTGTAGCTGTTTCCTAAATTATACTTTGTGCGGCCAAATTCCTGACCGGCATGAAGGAAAGGAATTCCCTGTGCTAAGATCACCAAAGCATTGGCCAAGGTTTGTTGCTGCATCAAGACCCCTCTGGACTCATGTTGACAACACACACTGTTTTTATCCCACAGCGTATGGTTGTCATGGCACTCCACATAATTGATAGCTTTTTGTGGCGAATCAAAAAGATGATCCAGGCAACCGCCACCCAAACATTGTTGCATAGAATTCAATAGTCCGGTATCGCCATTGGAATAACCACAGATCTCTAAATCTCCATTAGAACCGCGACATGTTTCCCGAAAACGATCACTGAAATGACCAATCAAAGGCATTTGGTCCTGATTCAACATCGAAGCTCTTAGATGCTCCGGCACAAAGCTTGGCATATTCCAGCCCTCTCCATAGATCATAAAATCCGGCTTCAGTGCCCTGCACTTCTCGGCAATTTCATTCATTAAGTTATAATCTAAAATTCCCATCAAATCAAAACGAAAACCATCCACATCAAACCATTCTACGATACGAAGACATGTATCTACAAAATATTTGCGTGACATCGGTGGTTGCGTATCAATATCATTTCCACAGAAAGAGCCGTTACTGAACTCGCCTTCTGTATCCATCAAAAAATAATAGTTGGGAACCAGAATTTCCAACGGGTACTTTTCTTTGGTATATACGTGATTAAAGACTAAATCCAGATTCACCTTTAAGCCCGCCTGATGACAATCCTGTACTAAATGAGCCAGCTCTTCGATTCGTTTGATCGCATCGGTACAATCGATTGAATAACTGCCTTCCAGGGCCCGGTGATGAACCGGATCATAGCCCCAATTGTAGAAGATATCTGTATAGACCTCATCCACACTGCCAAAATCAAACACCGGTAAAAGCTGAATGTGGCTTACTCCCAAAGATCGAATATAGCTAAAGCCTGTGCTCATGGACTTTGTCGTGATGTTTTCCTCGGTAAAGCCTTTAAACTTTCGTGGATGCTTCACACCGATACCTGGTTCGGATGTCATATCGCGAATACTGGCTTCATAAATGATCGCATCTGTATTCGATCGCATCAAAGGTACTTTTACCTTTTTAGGAAGCTTTACATTTTCAATGGATTGCACAACACTATATTGCGTATTGGGACCACAGAAAGAATTGTACGGATCCACCGTTTCTTTCCAGGTTCCGTTAGCTCGCACCATAAATGTATAATGTGCATTTAAAAGGTCTTTAGATACTGTTGTCTCAAAAATTCCTTTTTCTTTACGCTCCATTTCAATCGTTGATTTTTGTCCATGATCATCCAGTCGCAACAAAATCTGATAGGCTACCGGCGACCATAAACGAAATACGGTACGCTCCTTTGTGTAAAAACAGCCAAGATCGATATCTTTTACTTCATATTCCTGATTAAATCGAATCGTTTTGACGATATGAGAATACTGACAGATCGTTTTTTGACAATGTTCATCATAAACGACATATTCTTCTCCCATGATCAACGGTTCTTTTAAGGACAATACATATTTGGTATAACCGTTTAAAAGATCCTGTTTATGATCAATATTTAAATGAATGATACGATCACAGGAATCCTTTAGATGAAAAATACGGGAAGATCCGTTAAAAAAGTTTTTTGACATATAGACTTTCAAACAATTATAGTCATCAAAATATGCCTCATAGTCTCGTTCCATTCGCATACTATCTCTTCCTTTTCACTTTAAGACCACACCCATTTTAACATAGAACCCACCTAAAAAAAATGTTACACTTACTGTATTGGAGGTCCTATCATGTCAGAATACAGAATTGAAGAAGATGTACTGGGGAAAGTAAAAGTACCCGCCGATAAATACTGGAAAAGTCAAACACAGCGCAGTCTGGAAAACTTTCCGATTGGAAAGGAAACCATGCCAAAAAGCTTGTTGTATGCATTTAGCTTGTTAAAGGAGGCTTGTGCCAGAGCCAATGCTTCCTATGGAAAGATAACCCAGGAACAATGCGACGCCATTTGCCACGTATGCCAACAGATTCAGGAAGGCCAATATTTGGATCAGTTTCCACTACATATTTGGCAAACCGGCAGCGGTACCCAGACCAACATGAATTTTAATGAAGTGATTACCACTCTGGGAAATCTTTGGGCTCATGCCACGATCCTGCATCCTAACGATACCGTCAACTGTTCACAAAGCAGCAACGATACCTTCCCAACAGCACTACATATGATGCTGGCGCAAAAGACAAGAGAAGAACTCTTGCCTGCCTGTCAAAAAATGGCTGATCAGCTTCAAAATCTGGAAAAAGAGAATGAGGGCATTATCAAGATCGGACGTACCCACTTACAAGATGCAACGCCACTCTATTTTTCACAGGAGCTCAGCGGTTATCGTTCTATGATTGAACACAGTATGCGTCAAATTCAGGAATGTCTGCCTTTTGTAGATGAACTGGCCATCGGCGCAACCGCAGTAGGAACCGGGATCAACTGTCCAAAAGATTTCGATGAAAAGATCTGTACGATTTTAAAAGAAAAGACCGGCATTGATTTTAAGCCGGATCCTAATAAATTTCATGCCCTGACCAGTAAAGATGCCTGTGTGATGTTGTCCGGCGCATTAAAAGGCTTGGCGTGCAACTGCATGAAGATTGCCAATGACATTCGCTGGCTGGCTTCCGGTCCACGATGTGGCATCCATGAAATTGAGATTCCAAGCAATGAACCGGGAAGTTCAATTATGCCCGGTAAGGTCAATCCAACACAATGTGAAGCTTTAACGATGGTTGCCGTACAAGTCATGGGAAACGATACTGCAGTAGGCATTGCCGCTAGTCAGGGAAACTTCGAGCTTAACGTATTTATGCCGGTCATCGCCTATAACTTAGATCAAAGTCTTCAACTGCTCAGTGATGCGATCGATTCTTTCACAAAGCGCTGTCTTGTCGGCTTAAAGGCCAATCAAAAGACAATGGATGAAAATCTTCATCATTCTTTGATGTTGGTGACGTGTCTAAATCCGGTAATCGGATATGAGAAAGCAGGAAAAACAAGTCAATATGCATATCATCACAACTGTTCTTTAAAAGAAGCAATCTTACATCTTGGCTATCTAAGTGAAGAAGAATTTGATCGTTACGTCGATCCTAAAAAGATGTTGTAGAGATTGGAGATGCAGTTCTTTCAACTGTATCTTTTTTTACGAAAAAAAAGAAAACAAAAAGATGGAAACCACAACAAATTTGTGATCCTTCCATCTTTTCTATAACATTGGACCAAATATTTTTAAGATCTTTCTAAATTCTCGAACAAAGAAGTTCACGTTCTCACATTCTTGCAGGGTTACTTCATGGCATACTTTAAAGATTTCTTCAAAATCCTGCTTTATGTCCTGAATACAGGGTGTATCACGCATATAGACACCACATTCATAATGAAGGTAATAAGAACGGAAATCCATATTTACCGTACCTACTAAAGCACTTCGATCATCGCTGATAGCCACTTTTCCATGAATAAAGCCCGGTGTATATTCGTAAATCTTGACACCTTTTTTGATCAAAGCATCATAGTTTGCCTTTGTGACCTGATAGACCATTTTTTTATCCGGAATGGCCGGTACAATAATGCGAACATCCACACCATTACTCACCGCAAGCTGTAAACTGGAAACCATTTCATCATCCAAAATCAAATACGGTGTAGAAATCCAGAAATAATCACACGATGTATTCAAAAGGTTTAGCTGCATATACTTTCCGGTATAGTTTTCATCCGTTGGAGAATCACTAAAAGGAATGACATAACCTGGATCATTATAAGTAGCCTGTAAATCTTTAGAAAGCACGAATGGAGCATACGGTGTTGGATCCTGCGCCTGATAATTCCATATTTGTAGAAAAGAAACCGTAAAAGTTTCAACAGCGGCTCCCTTGATACAAACTCCCATGTCCTTCCAATGTCCAAATCGTTCTCTGGTATTAATATATTCATCGGATATGTTACAACCACCGGTAAAAGCAACTTTTCCATCGACAACTAAAATCTTGCGATGGTCGCGATTGTTCATCTGCATGGCGATTTGAGCCTTCATTGGATTAAATCGATGCGTCTTTACACCACGTTCATTCAACCATCGATCATAATGAGCCGGAAGATAAGTAATCGTACCAAAATCATCATAGATCAATCGTACATCAACACCTTCACTGGCCTTATCCATTAAAATCTGTAAAATCGTATCCCACATCACACTTTTATTAATGATAAAAAACTCCATAAAGATATAGATCTTGGCTTGGGATAATGCTTCTAAAAACGCCTGATACTGTGTTTCTCCGGAAGGAAAGTAAGTTACATGACAATGATCATACACGGGAAAATAACCATTGGACCATGCCAAAGTAACCATCTTATCTAAAACAAAGTCATTTTTTACATTCTGCATAACTTGCATGCTTTGTTTGGCATAACGCTGATAATCTCGATTTGCCTGTCTATCCTTGATCATCAAGGCCTTTGGAATCTTTCTGGCTCCAAATAGAACATACAGCAACCCTCCAAAAACCGGCATAAACATGATTACTAAGACCCACAAGAGCTTGCTTGAGGAATCCGAATCACGATTGATTACCTGAACACTGACAAAGAAGCTTAAAATAACTAATAATAGATAAAAGCCAAAGAATCGCCGGGATAGCCATGTGATCAAAAAGGCAAACAACCATAATTGAATCAAAAAAGCCATAGCGATAAAAAAGGGCTTTGATTTAATAATTCGTATATATTTATGCATAATTCTCCTTATATGAAACATATTTTAGCATAACGAAAAAAAAACTCAAGTTGACAGACATGAGTTTAAGAAAATCTTAAGAAATAAAAAAAGACCCGGCAACGTGCTATCTTGGCAGGGGCAGGCCCAACTATTGTCGCCGCTGAAGTGCTTAACTTCTGAGTTCGGTATGAGTTCAGGTGGTTCCACTTCGCTATCGTCACCGGATCGTTCTTTTGAAGGATCGCTCCCTCAAAACTAAACAACATGCTCAAGACATCTCTGATTAAGTCCTCGACCGATTAGTACCGGTCAACTCCGTGTATCGCTACACTTCCATCTCCGGCCTATCTACCTTATCGTCTTTAAGGGGTCTTACTTCTTGCGAATGGGAGATCTCATCTTGGAGTAGGTTTCGTGCTTAGATGCTTTCAGCGCTTATCCTTTCCCTACTTAGCTACCCGGCTGTGCCGCTGGCGCGACAACCGGTGCACCAGAGGTAGGTCCATCCCGGTCCTCTCGTACTAAGGACAGCTCTCCTCAAATCTCCTGCGCCCACAACAGATA
>NZ_JAXKBY010000002.1:0-6824 GCF_036552745.1 Faecalicoccus sp. | reverse complement strand
TCTATTTATCTTCTGCTCAAATAAAAAGGATGCTAGATCAAGTGATTTAGCACCATTTTTTTCATTTTACCTCTAAAGTCAGGTTATATTCTGTGCATTAACATTTCAAATTTTCTTGATTTATAAATGTACATTTGGTATGATTTCTAGGCATAAATTGATAGCAGCATACAAAGCCGTCAAGCCAGCGTTGTAAGCTTTACAGCGATGTGAGTAAGCTAATAGCTGATAGCGGAAAAGATCGGTTACAACACACTTGGTGGTGATTTGTACTGTTATTGTTTTATGAAGAGTAAAACAATAGGAGGAAAATTATGTCTAGAAACACAGGAAGTATCTGGAAAAAGTCTCGTCGTTTAGGCTTCTCCGTCCTGGAAACAGGTGAAGAGCTGAACCGCCGTCCTTATGCTCCAGGTCAGCACGGGAAAGGTCGCCGTGTAAAATTAACAAACTATGGTACTCAGTTACAGGAAAAACAGCGTATTCGTCATACGTATCAGCTAAGCGAGAAACAGTTCTATAACACATACAAGAAAGCAAGTAAGAAACCTGGTTCTGCCGGTGAAAACTTCTTGATTATGTTGGAATCTCGTTTGGACAACCTTGTTTACCGTATGGGATTTGCCCGTACACGTCGCGGAAGCCGTCAGTTAGTTAACCACGGACACATCTTTGTAGATGGAAAGAAAGTGGATATCCCTAGCTTCCAGGTAAAACCTGGTCAGGTGATCGAAGTACGTGAACGTGCTAAAAACATGGCTTCTATCAACGAAGCATTAGAAGCCGCTACTACAATCGTTGATTACGTTGATGTTGACAAAGAAGCTAAAAAAGGAACTTATTCACGTTATCCTGAACGTAACGAATTGTTCACAGCTCAGCCAATCAATGAACTGTTAGTTGTTGAGTTCTACAACCGCTAATGAAAAAATCTCTGCAGCAAGCAGAGATTTTTTTATTGATCTTCAAATTTAAAATACTAAAAACGGAGATTGTAACTGTGAATCCTATGACCTATATTTTAAAAATCATTTAAGCAGTGTGTATAAATCCAATATGTTCAGCTACAAAGACACTGTTATAATACACTTTATCGTCTTTGTGATATGCTCGTGAAGATATTCTTCCCTTTACAGTGATCCATGAGCCTGTTTTCATCGTACTGCAAAGCGTTTCTGCCAATCCTCGCCATACCTCAATCTGAAATGTATCCAACTCATACACACCATCAGCATTCGCATACGGTCTTTCTACTTCCAATAATACATTACAAACCTTTTCTCCCGAAGGAATAGATCTAAGCTGTGGCATCTCTTTGATCTGCCCTACCAGACAAAATACATTCATCATTTACCTCCCTATCCGGTATGGGTATCTTCCCATATTTATCACCTGCCTTCGAGGATAGGATAGTCATTTTCATCAAACAAAACAAACGAGCCGGTTATTCTAACCAGCTCGTTTTTATGTCAAATTAGAGGGCTATTGTCCTCTAAAAACAAGTATTATGGATTGATTTAGACAAATTAGCATTCATTGTAGCTTTTTAAATACACTCGACTTTGGTGAGATAAATCAAGCTTTGAAACCATCTTAAAAACCTCATCTCGTTTCATAGCAGCTATAGTATCCAAAAGCTCAAAATAAGACACACCCTGCACCTCAGATTGAAACAGGTCGATCGCAAAACTTTCAAAATGATCAAAGGTGCGTAAAGACTGTGCATAGGATTTATTCTTTAAACTGTTAAAAATTAAGTCGTCCATAGCTTCTGTCTGCATTTTATGCAAAATATCTTCTACGATTTGAAAGAATTCTTCTGTTTTCTTTGTTTGCGCATAAAACATCAAATACGCATGGTCTGAGGTGATCTCACACTCGGCACCAAAGGATGTAGTAAGTATCCGTTGATCCATCCATGATTGAAAGTCCGGATTCAAAGAGCTAAACCACGCATCCAAGCTCATTTGAAGCGCAAAATCCATACAAGCTGCCTGTAAAGGATCTAAGATCGGTTTTAGCTTGACGGCAAAAGCAACATAAGGAATACTGATATCCATTCGATCTTCTACGATCTCTTTGGTGACCGTATCCGGTTCCTTCAAAAAAACACGTTCTGTTGGATGTGAAAAATGTCTATCATAGCTTTCCTGTTTTCGCTCGATTTCTTTCAACAACAAACAAGGCTCTTTTCCCGTAACCCCGACCAGAACCATGTTTTGAGGATCATACTTATCGTTATAAAACGCTTCCAGATCTGCAACCTTCATGGATGTAATATCCTCCGGATTTCCTAAAACATCAATCCGAATCGGATGCGTTTGATATAAAGCATTCCATACCAGCTTCATCAGTCTTGTTTCCGGATTTTGTTGATACATATTGTATTCGCTTAAAATAATGCCTTTTTCTTTTTCAACGCTATTCTCATCAATATCCAGATTTTGCACAAAATCCATTAAAAGTGATAATGGTTTATCCGGATTGGACGATGTGGAAAAATAGTAAGCCGTTTCACTCAAACCGGTAAAGGCATTGGTCATGGCTCCCAGATCGGCAAACTGATCTGTTACATCCTGTCCATATAGACGAAACATCTGATGTTCTAAAAAATGAGCACATCCGCTGGGATATGTCAATTGTTCCAACCCTCGCTTTTGACAAAGATCCATACCACCGGCCTTTATCCCCAACAAGAAAAAAGACTGGGAAAACTGTGGCTTATGTACAAGGAGCACCTTCATCCCGTTTTTCAAGGTCTTTGAAAACCATTCAAAATTATACTTCTTCATCATTTTCCTCCACCAAAGCTAAGGCACACAACGATAAATTATGCGCTGCCAAAGCAATATCCTCTTTCTGGATCCGCTGAATCTTTGATATCCTTTGCACAATGGAAGCTGTTTGATGTAAATAATCATCCGAAAAGACTTGTTCCATCCAGGAAAACGGCAGATCTTGTATGCTTCGAATAGAATCGATCCAGTCTTTTTTGGCATTTTCCAAAAGTTCATCCGAATAATCCATCGATTGAATTCTTTGAATCTGCTCCTGTATCAAAAACTTAACCTGTTCAAAGTTTGCCTTGGATAGACCTGTCTGCACCAACAATAAACCATCATAACGAATCAGTGAAGAATGAATCGCATAACACAAACTGTATTTTTCACGAATCGTATCAAACAAAAGATTGTTTGGACATTGACCTAAAGCAGAATTTAAAAGCACTAATGGATAGGATAACTCGTCCTTAATCGTAATCTTAGTTTTAAAGGCCATTGTCAAAGAAGTCTGTGCAATCTCTTTTTGAAGAAAGGATTCTCTATATTCTGTACCCTGATATGGATGCATGGACATCATCGGTTCTAAAGGTACATCAATCGATTGCAGGTAAGACAACACGGCTTGTGATGGTCTTCCGCAGACATAAACATGCTTTTTCAAAGTCATGATCCGTGAATCCTTTTTTGTACATCTTGATAAGAAAGTGTTTCTAAATCACTTTGATAGCCTTGAATCGAAATAGAGCTGGTGTGTCCCTTATCCAATAAAGAAAGACATTGTGAACTGCTCAAATAATCCGGATCATCCTGCAGACGAAGCAGCTTGTCTTCATATTGCGCTTTACATTCTTCAAAACTGGCCGCATCGATCAACGGATGAAACAAAAATTGATCCATGATCTTTAAAACAGTGGAATCCTCCAGTCCTGTCGGACAGTATTGGCTTTGAAGATATTGAAATCTGTATTCGATCATCAATTTGTTTCCTAAACCGGTCATATGCAAAGAAACACGAAAACTATATGCCTCATTTAAAGCTAACGCAACCTGCTGTAGCGAAGGAAAAGCTTCTGTCTTTCTCTTTAACATTCGTAATGCCAGATTCGTAACTGTAATTGTTTCTCTTTCAAATGGCAGAAACATCCGAATTGAAATGGAATTGTCAACAAATTTATCTGTTTTAATAAACCTCATGAAAAGTATTCTACCATAAAATTCATTAGACGCAATTGATTCTGCATTCTATTCACCCTTTACAAAAAGAAAAAGGAAGCACAAAGCTTCCATGAGCAAAAAAAAGAAGGAACGAATCCTTCTTTTCGAATTTGATGACTATCCTACGTGGATATATCCAACTAATGCATTGGAACAGTTAACGGAGAATACAACTGTTGTATATCCGTTCCATCCACCATGTACGGCCTGACCGTTTCCAATATAAATGGCAACGTGTCCACTATAGATGATGATATCTCCTGGTACCGGATTGCTTGTCCAGCTACCTAAAGAAGCATAATCACTTGGCCAACCATGGAAGTTGATTCCTACTGCTTTTAATGCATTGGTTACTAACATCGTACAATCCTGGTTTACACCAACCTGTGCTAAAGCTGCACTGGCGATTGCACTGGAGCTTACAGAACCAGTATTTACAGAACCACTGTTGGATGGAGCTTGTGGCTGCTGTACGGCACTGTTACTTGATGATCCATTGTTAGAACCACTGTTTGATGGAGTCTGCGGTGTACTCTGTGCAGGAGTCTGTGTCTGCTCTTGTGATTGAGCAGGTGCTTGCGTTTGTGTTTCTTCCTGTACCGGAGCACTTTCTTCAACTGTTTCTGTAGCTACGCCATCAGAAGCAATTGTATATCCATCTTTTGTTGTGTCTTTCAACATAACACCATTGGCATCAAAGAAATATTTCTTTCCTTCGATATCAATTGACTGGTCTTTGACTTGTTCACCGTTTTCATTGTAGTAGAATGAATTATCACCTTCAGTGATCCATCCTGTTTTCAATTCACCGGCATCTGTTAAATGGTATGTCGTACCATCTACCGTAACCTGACCTGTTGCCATAGAACCATCTTCGTTAAAGTAATATTTCTTACCTTCGATGTCCTGCCAACCTGTCACGGAATATCCTTCTGCATCAAAATAGTACTTAACGCCATCAATTTCCATCCAGGATGCTTTGACTTGCTCACCTTGATCGTTAAAGTAAGTTCCGTCATCCTGCCATCCTTGAAGAAGCATTCCATCTTCCTGGAAATTATACGTTGTACCCTGCAGAGAAGTTTTTCCAGTTGCGGCTGTTCCTTCAGATGTGAAGTAGTAAACGTCGTTTCCGACAGTCTGCCATCCAAACTGAAGTTTTCCATCCTGGTCAAAGTAGTACAATTCATCGTTGATCTCAGTTAATCCTGTTGCCTCTTGACGTGTCGATTCTAAAACATAGCTTCGATTCTTTCCCTCTCCATGCCATCCAGGCTGTGTTTCATAGGCATATACCGTAGAAAGCACTGGACCACATGCACAAGCACAGAGGGCAACGGCCAAGATTTTGCTGTGTTTCTCGATAAAATTCATTACTGTCACCTCTCATACAACAACCATAGAATAACATATTCGACATCAATCTCAAAAAAAATCACTGTATTCTGTCCCATTTTTGGGTTCCATTTTTTGATACAAAAATACGATAAAGCTTTATTTAAAGCGCATTTTTATAATTTATGGGATATTATGTGATTTTTTAAAAAATTTTAAAATTTTTATGAAAAATACACCTGTTCACTATATAAAGACAGTTTATGACTTTGTTTTGACCCATTTTAAGCAATTTTGTACAAGATTAAACATCAAAATCACGATAAATACGATATGTACCACCAAGCTACATAAAGAAAGCACATGAAGACATTGAATCAGACTTTGTATAGAATTAGCACGCATACCAATCATCAAGCCGATAAAAAGCATAGTAAGCATCAAGACATTACCACCTGTAAAAAGACTGGCTTTTTTCTTATTGGCCTGTAAAAACCATAGAATCGTTAACAGTATAAAAAAAAGGTCAAAAAAACTCATGGCATTCCATAGACTGCTTAAAAAGGATGTGATAGAAACTGTTGGTATGGTAATAAACCGATAAGCGATACGAATCAGGATCGATCCGGTATAAGCATCCATATCCTTCATAAACGCAAACAAGGAATGATAGTCATGAACCTGCACTAGTGAAAGAAAGAACAAAGCCTGTAGTACATATTGTAGAAACCAGTACAAGAAGACAAACAGACTCAATATCCTTCTTCTTTTCTCAAAGCTGTTCCATAAAGAATCAATCAAACGATAAAGTTTCAAGGAAATCTTCTCCTTTTAATTCTTCATTTGTACTCAAACCCGGATATCCAAGCTGTCGTAAGACTTCATATACAACGATAGCCGTGCAGTTGCTTAAATTTAAACTTCGGGCATTAGCCACCATGGGAAGACGCATGCACGTATCTAAATGATCTTTTAAAATGTGCTTATCTACACCGGTACTCTCTTTTCCCAACACCAGAAAGATATCGCCTTCTTCCTTTGTGAAATCAAACTGGCTGGGGGCCTTATGTCCATAACGCGTCATAAAATAGTAATGCCTGCTGGGGTATTGTTCGATAAATGCCTGCCAGTTTTTATGAATGTGAATTTCGGCATCTTTGATATAGTCCATGCCGCTTCGGCGCAAATGTTTTTCATCCAGACTAAAGCCTAATGGCTCGATCAAATGCAGCACAGAGTTTGTCGCCATACAGGTACGAATGATATTACCGGTATTCTGAGGAATTTCCGGTTCATACAATACAACATGAATCATAAGGTTGCCTCCAAATCCTTTAAAAACATCTGCAGTGCTTTTCCGCGGTGGGAAACACTGTTTTTCTTTTCTTCCGAAACATTGGCTAAAGTCGTTTGAAACGGCGGATAATAAAAAATTGGATCATACCCAAAGCCTTTTTTGCCGACTGGTCGATCATTGATCTCACCCTCAAT
>NZ_JAXKBY010000001.1:0-5582 GCF_036552745.1 Faecalicoccus sp. | reverse complement strand
CGATTAAAGATCGATAAAACTTGATCAGGAATCATAGGTAAAAATCCTCCTCTATAATTCCTTCGGATTATGTTTAAAGATTCCGACTTTTTCTTTGTCAAGCTTTTTTAGATTTTTTTCACAAATAAAAGAGCCTCGCCTATTTTAGACAAGACTCATAAGATCATGTTTTGCTTAACTTAATGACATTGTTCTAACAGCTTCCTCATTTTTTTATGTTCATTATTTAATTCTTTTTAGGTATCTATAGATAGTTGGAATGGAGACATGAAGTTGTGCTGCGACTTCCTGTATCGATCCCTTCGTATCTAAAATCGCATCGTCTTTTAATTTTTGAAGCACAGTCAGTTTATCCTCTATGCTCATATAGGCAACGGGTACTTTTTGACGGGCAATGATTTCTTGAATGCGAGATTTAGCAATATCAACAATCGAAGAGTCGAATTGTTCAGTGATATTTTCCTCTTGGTTCTGTATTAAATTATAGGACTTCAATAAGTTTTCTAAGGCAAACATTGTATGTTTTGCCGGGGTTAAATTTTTATTGATACAAAGCATACCGATAATCGTTTTTCCATTTTTTATAAAAAAAGTAGAGGACAGGAAATCGTGATGTTTGCTCTGCCCATTGTAATTTGCAATAAAATCTTGATTATGGTAAAGACCTTGATCCAGGATTTCCTGTGCAAAGTGCGTTAACGCGTCTCCTTTTTTTCTTCCGGAAACAGGATTTTTTATTGCGATAATCGAAGCTTGTGGATTTGTTAAATCATGAATTACGATTTCGCATTCATTTCCTAAAACGGCTGCCAAGAATGGTAGAAGATCGATATATTGTTTAAATATTTGTTGGTCTTTCATGAGAATTCACCAGTCTTTCATACAGCTATTATACATGGAATCGGATAGATTTACATAGCAAAAGATAATATATTTTTCATATTGATAAAATATATATTAACTTCTTTAGGTAGATGGATGATAATGAAATTAACATAATGATAAAAAAATTATAAAGGAGGAAGTATGAAAAAGATCATTATTGCGACATCTGGTGCTCCCGAAGCCATTGGTCCTTATTCACAGTCTGTTAAGGCAAAAGGAGAAATGCTTTATGTTTCGGGGCAATTACCTATTGATCCCGTAAGCAAAAAACTTGTTGCAGATAATATTTCTTTACAGACACATCAATCGCTTAAAAACTTAAAAGCTATTTTAGAAGAAGCAAATATGGGCTTTGAGAATGTTGTCAAAACGACTGTTTTATTGAAAGATATTCAAGATTTCAACGCCATGAATGAAGTTTATGCTCAATACTTTGAAAAAGACTGTCCGGCACGTGCGGCTTTCCAGATAGCTGCCCTGCCTATGAACGCAAGAGTTGAAATTGAAGCTGTTGCCATAAAGGAATAGAAGTATGAAGGCAGAAGGTGGAAAAAAGATCGGTCTTTGGAATATTGTCGGTCTTGGGTTAGGTGGTGCGATTGGAACCGGAATTTTCGTTCTGTTAGGTTTTGGTATTGCCAATGCAGGCAGAGCTATTTTACCGGTTGTTATTGTTGGCTGTTTCTTTATGTTGTTGGCCTATTGGTATAATTTGGCTATGCCGAGTATGTTTGTAATAGAAGGTGGAGACTACAGCATGAAAGCTATGCTTTGCAGTCCTACAATGTCTGGCTTTGGAGCATTTTTGACTATTGTAAATGCCTTTGCATTAAGTGGTTATGCCATCGCGATGGTTGATTATGCGGCAATCGTATGGCCGGCACTGGACGGATTCAGAAGTATTGCTGCATTAGTTATCACTACGATATTTTTTGCCAGTTCGATCAAAGGATCTCGCTTTATTACCATTTTAGAAAATATTGTTACATTAGTCTTGATAGCGGCCTTAGTTTTATTTATTGGATTTGGCATAGGACAAGTAGATCCATCTGCCTTCTTTGAAAATACAAGCGGAAATCCATTCTTTTTAGGTGGTGTAGGCGGATTTGTATCGGCTTTGGCTATCATGGGGTGGGCTTGTCAGGGAACAACAATGGCACCGGTTTCTATGGCAGCCGTTACCAAAAATCCGAAAAGAAATATACCTCTTGGGATCGTGATCATTACTTTGTGTTTAGCTGTTATTTACGGCTTGATGGCTTATGTGGCCGGTGGGGTTTTACCATATGATCAAATCGCAGGGCAAAATATATCTGTTACCGCCAAAGCAATATTCCCACATGGTATCTACATGTTCTTTGTATTAGGCGGAGGTATAGGAGCCATTGCATCCAGTTATATTGGCGGACTTGGTATGTTTCGCTATCCTTTGATTCAGATTGCAGAGGATGGATGGTTGCCTGAATTCTTTAAAAAACAGACAAAATCGGGATATCCGTACATGACTTATTTAATGTTTTATTTAATCTCCGTTTTCCCAATAGTAACCGGAATGTCATTGGATGCAGTTGTATCTTTGGTCATGATTCCGGCGATGATTATGAACATCTATATGAACTTGGCATGTTTCAATTTACCTTCTAAATTTAAAGCGCAATGGGAAAATCGTTCCTTACGTATGCCAGTTTGGTTTTGGAAAGTATGCTGTGTATTAGGTGCATTCTGTGCCGGCGTAGTTACATATAACTTATTTAAAGGATTGAACGGCAGAGATATGATAATCTGTGTCATAATATGTGTAGTATTATTTGCTTTATCAGTATTGCGCTTGAAACAGGGCGCTGTTAGTCGAGAAGGCTTGGAAAAAAGTAAAGAAAGAATCATTGAGGAAGCCATTAATGCAGATGTAGAGGAAGAAAATCCAAAGAAAAGAGAGGTACTAGTAAATGAAATTTGATTTTGAAAGTATTATGGATCGCCATGGTAAAGATGCCATAGCGGTGGATGGTGTGGGGACGATGCCGGGCTTTGCTCCAGATTGTCCTAAAGAAGGATTCGATGTTATTCCTATGTGGGTAGCCGATATGAATTTTCCTACTGTTCCGACGATCCCGCAGGCTATTCAGGAACGAATAGAACATCCGGCTTTCGGATACTTTAGTCCAACAGATGAATATTTTAATGCCATTATTCAGTGGCATGAAAGAAGGAATGCAGTCAAAGGATTAACCAAAGAGCATATCGGTTATGAGAACGGTGTTTTAGGCGGCGTTATCTCTGCATTAAATTGTGTATGTTCCAAAGGTGATAAAGTCTTAGTTCATTCTCCGACTTATATCGGATTTACAATGGCTTTAGGTAATAATGGCTATGATTTAGTTCATTCTTCTTTGATGAAAGATGAACAAGGTATATATCGTATGGATTATGAGGATATGGAAGAAAAGTTAAAGAGTCAAAAAATACACGCCGCCATTCTTTGTAATCCACACAACCCTTGTGGAAGAGTCTGGGAACAATGGGAACTCGAAAAAGCTATGGCGTTGTTTAAAAAATATGATGTTTATGTTGTATCTGATGAAATTTGGAGTGATATCATGTTGAATGGTCATAAACATACACCAACACAAAGTGTTTCGGAAGATGCAAGAAACCGCACAGCGGCTATGTATGCACCTAGTAAAACATTCAACTTGGCAGGACTTGTCGGATCGTATCACATCGTATATAACCGTTGGTGGCGCGAAAGAATCGAAAAAGAGTCTTCTTTACCACATTATAATGATATGAACGTATTGTCGATGCATGCCTTGATCGGAGCCTATAAACCGGAAGGATATCAATGGGTTGATGAGTTAAATGAAGTATTATCAAAAAATATTGATTTTGCGGTTGATTTTATACAACAAAACTTTAAAGGCCTTTCGGTCAGTAAACCGGAAGGGACATATATGCTGTTTATTGATTGTACAAAATATTGTCAGGATCATCATTTAACGATTCAGCAGTTGGAAAAGAAAATGTGGGATGTCGGTGTTGCGATTCAAGATGGAACTATGTTCCATGGCCCTTGCCATATTCGTATGAATTTGGCCTTACCACATTCTCGTGTTCAAGAAGCATTTCATAGATTGCATGAATACGTATTTAATCAAGAATAATAATTTAAAAACATAATAATAAAGCCGTGTTCAATGGGTTGAGCACGGCTTTATTCGTTTTTCCTTACATCATGTATGGTGTCGCAAAGTAGATGATAAAGATCACCATCAATACCCAGACTGTCGGATGAATTTGTTTGATTCGTCCGGCTGCACACATTCCAACAGTATAGACGATAAATCCACAGGCAATACCGTTGGAGATGGAATACATCAAGACCATCATTAAGACTGTAATAAAAGAGCTTGTCGCATAGACCATATCATCCCAGTCGATACCTTTTAGCTGTTGTGCCATCATAACGCCGACAACGATCAAAGCCGGTGCCGTAACTGCGTTTGTGACTGCGCTTAAAATGATTGGTGAAATCAAGATCGATAAAAGGAATAAAACACCGGTCGTAACGGCTGTAAGACCCGTTCTTCCGCCTACGCCGACTCCGGAGCTGGATTCTACGAAGCTGGTCACGGTGCTGGTACCGATGGCAGCTCCAAATACCGTACCGATCGCATCAGCCAACAGGGCTTTTTCAGCATTTTCCAGTTCACCTTTTTCATTGACCAAACCGATGCGGTTTCCAATGGAAATCAAAGTTCCGGCTGTATCAAAGAAGTCCACGAACAAGAAAGAGAAGATGATCACAAAAGCAGCCATCGGATTACTGAAGAGTTCGCCAAAGCCATCCATGAAAGCGCCGGCTCCATGCATAGAAAGATTTAATGTGAAATCTGTTGGTAAAGATGGCATATTGGCAAGTCCCATCATACCGCCAATGATTCCTAAGATGGCGGTGATGACCATACCGACAAACACGGCTGCCGGCACATTTTTGATTACAAGGGCAATCGTTACCAACAATCCGACAACTGCTAAAAGTACTGCCGGGTCCGTCAGATTACCAATACCTACCGCTGTCGAAGTATTTGATACGATGATACCGGCATTTTTTAAACCGACAAACGCAATGAAGAATCCAATACCTGAACCAATCGCAAGCTTTAGCTGGATCGGTATGGCATTGATGATCATTTGACGAATACCGGTCACAGAGATCAACACAAAGATCACACCGGAAACGAATACGGCACATAAGGCAGCCTGCCAGCTGTATCCCATTCCCAAACAAACCGTATAAGAGAATAAAGCGTTTACCCCCATTCCTGCTGCTAACGCAACCGGATAGTTGGCCACAAGTCCCATGACAATACTGGCGAATGCTGCAGATATGGCTGTTGCCATAAATACAGAGCCTTGATCCATACCGGCATCCCCTAAAATAATAGGGTTGACACCAAGGATATAGGCCATTGCCAAAAATGTGGTGAGTCCTGCCAGAATTTCCGTTTTTACGGAAGTCCCTTTTTCCTTGAGCTTAAATAATTTTTCCATTTTCCTCTGGTATATTGTAATTGACTCATCTAACTGGTCATCTACAATATACTTCTCCTTTCTTTCAACCTTTTATAACCGTGGTTGAAGACGGTTTTGGTAATTTGTAAAATTGAATATGTGAATGTGGATTTGTATTTTTTTCT